>CAIXFP010000575.1 GCA_903918705.1 uncultured Pseudomonadota bacterium | reverse complement strand
CCATCGGCGAATGGGTGCTGGAACAGGCCTGCCGACAGGCGCAGGCCTGGCGGCGGGACGGTTTGCAGCTGCCGCGGATCGGGGTCAATGTCTCGGCACGGCAGTTCCAGAACAGGCAACTGTTCGAAAACGTGCAACGCGTGTTGGCGGCAACCGGCTTTCCGGCGGAATGCCTGGAGCTGGAAATCACGGAAACGGCGGTGATGGCCGCGCCCGACGATGCCGCCCGCCTGCTGCAATCCCTGCGCGAGAGCGGCATCAAGGTGGCGCTGGACGACTTTGGCCAGGGCTATTCGTCCCTGGGCCAACTCAAGGATCTGCCGGTGGACCGCCTCAAGATCGACGCGGCCTTCGTCCGTGACATCAGCGGCGAACCAGGACACAAAAGCGGCGCCATCGCCGCGGCTACCATCGGACTGGGCCATGCCCTCGGCTTCGCGGTCATCGCCGAGGGCGTGGAAACGGCCGCCCAGCTCGCCTTCCTGACGGAACTGGGTTGCGATGAAGTCCAGGGTTATTACTTCGCGAAACCCATGCCCGCGGCGGAATTCGAAGCCTTCGTGCGGGCGCGGAGGGCGATAGTCGCCGCGATGGCCTGATGGGGTGAACCCCCCCCTTGTAGGTTGGGCACGCTGCGCTTCGACCAACGACTACTCCCCGCGCGCCCGGCGACGCCAGGAACAACCTGCGGCAACGCCACGCCTGGGCCTCCTCGGGACGAAGCTGCTTCGGGAGTTCGACGCCTTCGAGTACTCAAAGGCGCTGGAAATCCTGCGGGAGGCCCACTGCAAACCCCGTGCGCTGGTTGCGCGGACGCCGGCATGTCTGCTGCGAGGCCGCTCAGGTCATCCCATCACTGCCCGCCGCTTCGGCCCCGGTCGACCTTGGGCCGGTGCAGGACGGCTCTGAGTGACGCCAGGGCTTCCGGGTATTCAAATTCAGCCACCTGGCGCAGGAACGCCGCGGCGGCGGGGCCCAGGGCCGCGCGCAACGCTGCGGTGGCCTCGCGCACGACCTGGCCGACCGCGGTGTTGTCTGCCTCCAGCATGGCCTCGATGCGGCCGAGGAGGGCCTGTGATTCCAGTGGATCGACAAGCACGGCCGCTGCCGCTTCCACTTCGCCCTGGATCGATGCGGCAAATTTGGCGGTTTCCGCTTCGATGGCACAGGCAAGGGCTTCCATGTCCTGCCGGCTCGCGTGCGGCAGGGCCGCTTCCAGATCCGCGCCGAGTTGCCGCAGGCGTTCCAGGCCCAGCATGGCGGACGAGCCCTTCAGGGTATGGGCGATGCGCTTCGCCAGGACGCCATCGCCGGTATCCAGGGCCCGGCGGAACCCGGCCATGTCGCCGGCATGGCTGCTGGCGAAGGTGCGCAGCAGCCTGAGCAGCAGGACTGCGTTGCCGCGCACCGATTGCAGCCCCTTTTCCGCGTCCAGGCCGAATATGCCTGCCAGGGACGCCGGCGCGGCCACGATGGCGACCGCCGGCGGCGGCGCCACGGGCGATGCCGCCACCTGGCCGGTGGGCGCGGGCAACCACTTCAGCAGGGTGGCGTAGAGCACATCCGGGTTCACCGGCTTGGCGACGTAATCGTTCATTCCCGCCTCCACGCAGGCTGCCCGGTCCTCGTCGAAGGCATTGGCGGTCATGGCCAGGATGGGGATTTCCGTCCAGCCCGGCAGGGTGCGCAGCAATCGGGTGGCCTCCAGGCCGTCCAGCACCGGCATCTGCACGTCCATCAGGACCAGGTCGTAGTGGCCGGAGCGCGCCCTGTCCACGGCGATCTGGCCATTCTCGGCGACATCCACATGCAGGCCGACGCCATGCAGCAGTTCCAGGGCCACCTCCTGGTTGACGGCGTTGTCCTCCACCAGCAGCAGGCGGGCGCCGCCGTATTGGCGCAACTGCGCATCGGCGTGCTCCTCGCGGGCGGGGGCTCGTATCGGCACGCCGTGCCCCGGCTGCACGCGGGCGGTAAACCAGAAGCGGCTGCCCCGGCCCGGTTCGCTTTCGACGCCCACCTCGCCCCCCATCAGGCCGGCCAGACGCCGGGTGATGGTCAGGCCCAGCCCGGTGCCGCCATATTTGCGGGTCGTGGAAGAGTCGGCCTGCTCGAAGGCATGGAACAGCCGTCCCAGCTTGTCCTTCGCAATGCCGATGCCCGTGTCCTCTACCTCGAAGCGCACCAGCAAGCGTTCCTCGTCCCGTTCCAGGAGTCGTGCACGCAGGGTGATGCCGCCGGACTCGGTGAACTTGATCGCGTTGCCGGCATAGTTGAGCAGGGCCTGGCGCAACCGGGTGATGTCACCGCGCAGCCAGCGTGGCGTGTCATCGGGATCCAGTTGGACGGAAAGCCCCTTGCCCCGGGCCGTTTCGCCGATCAGGGAAGCCACGTGGTCCAGCACGGCTTCCAGGGCGAAGTCTTCCTGTTCCAGTTCCAGGCGCCCCGCCTCGATTTTCGAGAGATCGAGGATGTCGTTGATGATGGACAGCAGGTGCTGGGCGGCGCCGTCGATCTTGCCCAGGCGTTCCACCTGGCCGGGAGCCAGGCCATCACCGCGCAGCAGGTGGGTCAGGCCGACGATGGCGTTCATGGGCGTGCGGATTTCGTGGCTCATGTTGGCCAGGAAGGCGCTCTTGGCCTTGTTGGCCGCATCGGCCTGGGCGCGCGCCTCCTGGAGCTGGGCGGTGCGCTCCGACACCAGTTCCTCCAGGTGATGGCGATGCTGCTCCAGTTCCAGGGCCATGCGTTTCTTCTCGCTGATGTCCTCCTTCACCGCCACGTAATGGGTGATGCGCCCGTCGTCCTGGCGGATGGGGGCGATGATGGCGGATTCGACGTATTCGCTGCCATCCTTGCGGCGGTTGTGGAATTCGCCCTTCCAGACCTGCCCCTGGGCGAGGGTATTCCACAGAGCCTCGTAGGTTTCCCCGGGAGTCTTGCCCGAGTGCAGGACACGGGGGTTCTGGCCCAGCACCTCCGCGCGGGTGTAGCCGGTGGCGCGCAGGAAGGCCTCGTTGACGTACTCGATCTGGGCGTCCAGGTCGGTGATGGCAATGGATTCCGGGCTCTGCTCCACCGCCAGCGACAGCTTGCGCAACCGCTCCGCCTGGCGCAGTTCCTCGCTGATGTCGATGCTCAGCCCCACCAGGGCCTCGACTTCCCCCGCGGGGCCGCGTTTCACCGCCTTGATGACGCGCAGGTCGTGGACCCGGCCGTCGACGAAGGGAAGCCGCTGCACGTTGACGTAGAGGTCGGGGCTGGCCAGGGCCGCGGCGTCCGACGCCAGGCACTGGGCGCGGTAGTCCTGGGGAAACAGTTCCGCGTAGTGGGGTACAGCCAGAAAACGCGCCTCCGGGATGCCCGTCGCCGCGCAGAAGGCCTGGTTCACGAAGACCGGCTTGCCCTTGCCGTCCTGCAGCCAGATGCCGATGGGGGCATGGTCGAGGATCAGTTTCATGCTGGCCCGTTCGCGTTCCAGGGCCAGTTCGCTCAGCTTGCGCGCGGTGATGTTCCGGTTGCTGCCGGTGCGGCCCTGGATTTGGCCGGCGGCGTCATGGATGGCCCGGCAGCGATGGCCGATCCAGCGTAGCGAGCCGTCCCGGTGCAGGATGCGGAAATCCAGGATGGCATCGACGTCGCCGTCGTGATCCGTGTGGCCGGCATAGGCTGCGCGATCCTCCGGATGCAGGATGCGCGGCAGCAGCCCGGCGTCCGCCATGAATTCATCCGGCCGGTAGCCGGAAATGTCGAAGCAGGCCTCGGACACGTAACGGTACTTGCCGGCCGAGTCCTGCCAGAAGATCCAGTCGCTGGAGTTTTCCGCCAGCAGGCGGTACTTGTGTTCCGAATCCCGCAGTGCCGCGTGGGCGGCCTGGGCGTCCTCCATCAGGGAGAGGGCGGCCAGGCGGCCCCGGCGTTGTTCTTCCAGGGCGGCGGCCATGCTCGTCCGCAAGGCGGATTCCGCCGCCTGGCGGGCGCGCCGCTCCTGAGCCAGGTCCAGGGCGCGGCGGATGGCGTTGGGCAGGCGGACCAGATTGCCCTTGAGGATGAAATCCGTCAGGCCCAGGTGCAGCAACTCCACGGCCCGTTCCTCGCCGACGCTGCCGGAAACCAGGATCACGGGCGGGCTGGGGTTGCAGGCCTGGATGCGCTGGAGGGATTCCTCGAAGGAGAGGCCGGGAACGCTGTAGTCGGACAACACCACGTCCCAGGCTTCCTGCAGGGACGCATCCAGGTTGGCGACGCTGTCCACGCGCAGAAACGCCGCGCCCACCTTTTCCTGGCGCAGGAAACGCGTCAGCAGCAGGTGGTCGGCCTCGGAGTCTTCGATGCAGAGGATGCGCAGTTGGTCCATGGTCGGTCGCTTCAGGTCATGTGCGGCGGTTCGTTGCTGGCCAGCCAGTAGATGCCCAGCCGCGCCACGGTTTCGGCGAACTCCGCAAAATTCACCGGCTTCCTCACGAAGCTGTTGGCGCCCATCTCGTAGCTCCGCAGGCGATCCTGTTCCTCGTCCGAGGAGGTCAGGATCACCACCGGCAACAGTTCGGTGCGCGGATCGGCGCGCAGGCGCTCCAGCACTTCCAGGCCGGACAGGCGCGGCAGGCCGATGTCCAGCAGCACCACGGTGGGCAGGTCCGGGCCCTCGCGGCCGGTGAACTCGCCCTCCCGGAACAGATAGTCCAGGGCCTGCTGGCCGTCCCGCGCCACGTCGATGCGGTTGGCCACGTTGGCACGGCGCAGGGCGCGCAAGGTGAGCAGTTCGTCCTGGGGGTTGTCCTCGACGAGGAGGAGGATTTTGGCGTTCATCATGGTTCTCCGTTTACACGACCGTCGGAAGCCAGGCGGAAGCGGAAGATGGCACCCTTGCCGACCTCGCCCCGCGCCTCGATCTCACCGCCATGGCGGTGGACGATGCGCTGCACGGTGGCCAGGCCGATGCCGATGCCCGGGAATTCGTCCTGCCGGTGCAGGCGCTGGAAGGGTTGGAACAGGCGCTCGGCGTGGGCCATGTCGAAGCCGGCGCCGTTGTCGGCGATGCAGAACCAGCGCTGGCCAGCGCGTTCCTCGGCATACATCCGGATTTCCGGCCGGGAGGTATTGCCGGTGTACTTCCAGGCGTTGCCCAGCAGGTTGGCGAGCACCACTTCCAGCATGCGTGGGTCGCCCTGGGCGCTGAGGCCGGGTTCGATTTCCAGCACCACCGCGCGGCCCGGTTCGCCGCGGGCCAGTTCGTCGCCCAGGCGCCGCGCCAGGGCCGAGAGGTCCACCGCTTCATGGCGCATCTGGCCGCGGGTGCTGCGCGAAAGGACCAGAATGCCGTCGATCAGCTCGCCCATCCGGCCGCTGGCGACCGTGATCTGGTCCAGGTAAGTTCTGGCGTCGCCGTTCAGCGCCGCGCCGTAATCCTCCACCAGGGCCTGGGCGAAGCCGCTCATGGCGCGCAGGGGTGCGCGCAGGTCGTGGGAGACGGCATAGGCGAAGGCATCCAGTTCCTGGTTGGCGGCGGAAAGCGCGGCGGTGCGCTGGGCCACGCGCTGCTCCAGGTTGGCGTTGAGTTCGCGCAGGGCTACTTCCGCCTGGCGGCGCTCGGTCACGTCGAAGAAAGTGGCGAGGAAATCCTCGCCGATGGCGATGCCGGAAATCAGCAGGGTGCGGGTGTCACCGCTGTTGCAGCGCACCCGGTATTCGATGGGTTCGATGTCGCTGCCCATGGCAGCCGCCCGCGCCACCGCGGCGTTCCAGGTCTCCAGCACCCAGGTGCGATAAACCGGGTCCGGGTAGGCCAGCGGCCACCAGTCGTCGAGGCTATGCAGCACCTCATGGCCGTAGCCGAAGGTCTGGTCGAAGCGCTGGTTGCGGTCGACCAGCACGCCGTTGCGGTCGATATAGGCGAGCGGCAGCGGCGCCTCACGGAACAGCCGACGGAAACGCAGTTCGCTCGCGCGCAGGTCGGCATCGGCCTGTTTGTAGGCGGTGATGTCCTGGAAGGCGCCGAACACCTTCACCACGCGGCCCGACTCGACCACAGGATGGCCGATGGTGCGGATCCACTTGCGCCGGCCGGCGGCGCTGATGATCTCGGCTTCCAGGTCATAGGGCGTGCCATGCTCGCAGGCGGCGCGCACCGCCGCCTCGATCTGCTGCCGATGTTCGCCGACGTAGTAGCCGAGGCCGGCGGCGACATCGATGGGCGCATCGTCCGGCAGGTCGTGAATGCGCGCGCATTCCGGCGTCCAGTTCCCCTGGCCGCTGGCCGGGTCGAAGCTCCAGCCGCCGATGTGGGCCATGGTGCTCATGTCGCTGAGCATCCGGTCCCGTTCCAGCAAGGCGGCCTGAGACTGCATAATCGCTGTCACATCGCGGCCGGTGACCACGGAACCGACGATGCGACCGGCTTGATCCCGAATCGGTGCCAGGTTGTAGCTGCCCACCCAGGTTTCGCCGCTGTCCTTGCGCCGCAGTGTATAAATCTGATCCGTGGCCGTCTCGCCGCGAAGCGCGCGTGGCACCGCCCACATCTCGACGGGGGCCAGGCCGCCGTTTGGCAGGAATACATCCAAGATGTCAGGATACTCAGCGAAGGTTCTGGCGCACTCATCCTTGCTGCTGAACCGGTGAAAGGTGGCAAAGGCGTCGTTGAAATGAATGAATCTGCCCTCGTTGTCGGAAATGAACACGGCGTCACCCATGGCGCCCAAAGCCGACTCCAGTTTGCCGCTGCTTTCCAGCAAGGCGGCCTCGGCGCGTTTGCGCTCGCTGATGTCGCGCAGATAGGCCACGAACAGCTCGCCACCGACGACCTGCGCTCTCTCGATGGCCAGTTCGGCCGGAAACTCGCCGCCGTCGGCGCGCAGGGCGGTCACCTCCACCCGCCGGCCGAGCATTCCGGCCCCGTCCCGGCCGACGCGCAGCCGTTCCAGACCCTGGACATGAGCCGCGCGAAAACGCTCCGGAATGATCAGTGTTGCCAGATCGCGGCCCAGCGCCTCGGATTTCCGGTAACCGAAACAGCGCTCGGCGGCGGGGTTGAATTCCACGACACGGCCCAGCGCGTCGATGACGATGATGCCGTCCAGGGCCGTGTCCAGCGTGGCGCGCAGGCGCGTCCCGGTCGCCTCCAGCTCGGCGCGCTGCGCGGCCTCGCGTCGGCGCGCGCGGTGCAGGAACTCGGCCAGGAGGCTGGCCATGACCCCGCTCAACACCAGCATGCCCCACTGGAACAGGTCGTGGCCCTGGGCGATGGCGAAATGGCCCACCGGCGGCACCAGGAAGTAGGCCGTGGCCGCGGCCGACGCGGCGGTGGCGAGCAGGCCGGGAAGCAGGCCGCCCAGCATGGCGGGCAGCAGGATGGCCGGCATGAACAGGATCAGCAGGGGGCGGGCACCGAAGCTCACCGGCAAGGCCTGGCGCACCAGCAACATGGCCAGCGGTGCCAGCACGGCCAGGATATGGGCGCCCAGGCGTCGCCAGAGCGCGTCCGTGCCGGCGGTCATTCGGAGTCACCTTCGTTCAGAAAGCGCAGCGGATAAGGAGCCTCACGGCCCAGTTCCTTCGACAGGGCGTTGATACTCTTCTTCATTTCGATCATGTCCAGTTCCCGACCCACGGTGGCGCGGTTGAAGCGCTCCAGTTCCTCGTTGCGTGTCCGGAGCTCCGCCTCGGCCGCCTTGCGCTGCGCGATGTCGCGCAGGAAGGTGAAGAAGTGGCCGCCGGCCTCGGGCCAGAAGGCTACGTTGACTTCCACCGGCCAGAGCCGGCCATCCTTGGCGACGTGCCGGGTCTCGAACAGGTCGCTGCCGTTGCGCATGATCCGCTCGATGTGGCTGCTCACCTCTGCGGGCGACTCCTGCACCTCCAGTTCGGCGATGTTCATGGTCAGCAGTTCCTCGCGGCTGTAGCCGGACATGCGGGCGTAGACGTCGTTGACTACCAGGATGCGGCCCTGGGCATCGTTCATCCAGAAACCGTCGCCGCTGGTCTCGATTACCGCCCGGTAGCGCGCCTCGCGCTCCGCCAGTTTGGTCTCGGCCAGCGTGCGCTCGGTGATGTCCCGGTCCAGGCCGCGGTAGCCCAGCAGGCGGCCGCCCGCGTCCAGGATGGGCATGCCGTTGCTGGCGACGTGCACCATGAGGCCGTCCTTGCGCAGGTTGACGTTCTCCAGGTCGCGGAAGGGCTCCCGGTGCGCGGCGAGGGCGGCGAACTCGGCGCCCACCCGTTCCGCCTCCTCGGGCGGCATGAAGTCGAAGGGGGTCTTGCCGACGATTTCCGAGGGCAGGTAGCCGAGCAGGTCGAAGACACTCTCCGATACGTAGGTATAGCGGCCCTGCGCGTCCACTTCCCAGACCCAGTCGGCGCTGGCGTCGACGATGTCGTGGAAGCGCAGTTCGCTCTCGCGCAGGGCGTCCTCGGCGGCCTTGCGGGCGGTGATGTCGAGCAGCAGGCCGATCACCGCCGGCCGGCCCTGGTAGTCGAAGGTGCGGCCATGCACTTCCACGTCGATGAGACTGCCGTCCCGGCGGCGGCCTTTGAAGATGTAATGGATGTCCTCGGTCTCGCCGTCGACCCGGCGGCGGATGTTTTCCGCCACCCGCTCCCGGTCTTGCGCGGCGACCAGATCGGTGAAGGGCACCCGGTCGATCACCTGTTCCGGCGCGTCGTAGCCGAACACCGCGGCGAAGCCGGGGTTGACATAGCGGAACAGCCCGTCCTGGATGATGTAGATGCCCGCCAGGGATTGCTCCACCAGGGCGCGGAAGCGGCCTTCGCTCTCGCGCAACACCAGTTCGGCCTTTTTCTGGTCGGTGATGTTGTCCGACAGAATGACAATCTCGTCCTTCGCCCCAGCCGGGTAGATGAAGAAGGAGAACCAGCGGTCCAGGGCAGGCAGATAGTGTTCCCAGCGAGTCGCCTCGCCGCTTCTGGCGACCCCGCCGAAGGTCGCCAGGGATTCCGGGTTGTTCTCGCAGTAGCCAGGGATGACCTCGCTAATGCGCCGGCCGACCACGTCTTCGCGAATGCCGGTGACCTCCGCGAAGGCGGGGTTCGCCGCGAAATACTCCATATCCACCGGGGTGTCGTCCTTGAAGAGAATGCGACAACGAACCACGCTGATAAACAGATTTTCGAACAGAGTACGGTAGGTGCGCTCGCTCGCCTCCAGCGCCCCCAGTGCCGCCTCGGCACCGGCCTTGGCGGCCTGGGCATCCTCCATCAGGTTGAGGGCGGCGCGGCGGGACTGTGTCTGCTCCTCCAGCGCGGCGGTCAGTTTCGTTTCGGCTGTCTTGCGTGTGCTGATGACGTCGAACACGGCCACGAAGTGTTCCCGCGCGGGGCTGTAGACCGCGACGTCGAACCAGAGATCCAGGGCTGCCACATAGCTCTCGAAGCGCTCCGGCCTGCCGGTGGAAGCGACCCGGCCATAGGTTTCGAACAATTGCGGATCGGATGCGCGTATGCCCGGGATGACCTCGCTCACCCGGCGCCCGGCGACATCCCGCAAGCCGGTCTGGGCAGTGAAGGCGTGGTTCACGGCCAGGTAGACGAAATCGACCGGCTGCTCGTCTTCATACAGCATGCGGCAATAGGCGAAGCCGTTGAGCATGTTCTCGAACAGGGAGTGGTAGGTTTCCTCGCTTTCCCGGAACGCCTGTTCCGCCGCCTTGCGCTCCGTGATGTCCTCGATGACGCCGATGCGGTAATCCGGCCTGCCGTCCGGCCGGCGCACCAGGGCGATGTGGATCCGCGCCCAGATGTACTCGCCCTCCCCGCGGCGAAAGCGCTTTTCGCGCGTGAAGGAAGCAATCTCTCCGGCTTGCAGGCGGCGCACCGCTTCCAGGTCGGCGGGCAGGTCGTCCGGGTGGGTGATGTCCTGGAAATGCAGCGCGGTCATCGCCGCCGGTGTACGGCCGACGATCTCGGCGAAGCGGTGGTTGACGCGCAGGAAGCGCCCCTCGTTGGACACGTGGGCCATGCCCACCGCCGCCTGCTCGAACACCGCTTCGAAGTCGGTCTCGGTCTTCCGCCGGACAAGGCGCAGGCGCTCGTGGGCGTCGCTGAAGAGATAGCCCATGGCCAGGAACAACCCCACCGACCACAGGTTTTCCGGGTTCTTGAGCCCCCAGGAAAGTGGCTCCGGCAGGAAGAAGTACCAGACCAGGACGGCGGACAGAACCGTGGCGGGCAGGCCGCCGCGCCGCCCGGCCAGGCGGGCGCTGAAGAACACCGCGGGGAAGAACAGGAACCAGAAGAAGGGCTTGAGCCAGGGCCACAGCAGCCACTGGGCGCCCAGGGCCAGGAAAGGCAGGGCGAGGGCCAGGGCCAGGCGGCGGTTCATGGCTCCTCCCGCTCGAAGTGCAGCGGGTAGGGCGGCGCCCGGCCCAGTTCCCGGGACAGGGCGTTGATGCGCTTCTTCAACTCGATCATGTCCAGTTCCCGGCCCACGGTGGCGCGGTTGAAACGCTCCAGTTCGTCGTTGCGGGCGCGCAACTCCGTCTCGGCGTCGTGGCGCTCGGTGATGTCCCGCGACAACACGATGAAATGGTCGGGCTGGCCGTCCGGCATGCGCTTGCTCGCCACGGACAGTTCGAAGTGCTGAGCTCCGTCGGGCAGGGGCAGCGAGATCACCCGGCCGTAGTCGGTACCATTTCCGGCGGCGGCCGCCAGGGCCGCCATCACGGTGCCGGCGGCGTCCACGGGCAGCATTTCGGCCACGGTGCGGCCCAGCAGTTGCTCCGTCGGGGCGGACAGGAGTTGGGGCGCTGTGGCCTGCACCTTGAGGTAGCGTCCGGCTTTGTCCACTTCGAAGAGCAGGTCGGGAATGGCCCGGAGGGTGGCTGCCAGGTCTTCCTGGGCCGAGCGCAAGGCCGCTTCCGCCCCCTTGCGCTCGGTGATGTCCCGGGACATGCCGAGCAGGCCGATGATCTTGCCGTCCAGGTCGCGTAGCGGGCTCTTGGTGGTCCAGACGGTGTGCTCGCCGTCGGGGAAAGGCAGGGTTTCCTCCAGTTCCCGGCTCATTCCCACGTCAAGCACGCGGTGATTGTCGTCGATGAGGGTTCCGGCCACTTCGGGTGGGAACAGGGCGGTCTCGTCCCGGCCGATGACCTCCGCGGCCGACTTGCCGGTGTTGCGCTCCGCCGCCTTGTTGAACAGCACGTAACGGCCCTCGCTGTCCTGGGCGAAGATGGCGTCCTGGGAGGAATTGGCGATGGCGGCCATGAGGTGCAGGGCGTGCAGGTGCTTAGCCTGGGCCTGTTGCACGGCCGCCGCCTCGGCCAGTTGCCGATGCTGGTGGAAAAGCCGCCAGGCGGCGAAGAACAGAACCAGGGCCAGCAAGCCGGCTATGGCTACCCACAGGGCCTCGTCCCCGAAACCCCAATACATTTCGGCCCGATCCAGCTTGGCCAACAGGTACCAGTCCGTCCCCGGCACCGCCCGCACCACGCCGATCACCGGCACGCCGCGGTAGTCGTGGCCGCGCACCACCTCGCCGGGCGTGGCTTCGCCGCGCAAGACCTGCGCGGCGGGCAGGTCCAGGGCCGCGAGCGGCTGGCGCAGGCGCAGCGCCTGGCCGCGACGATGGCGCAGGTCGTTGAGATACACCACCGCGTCGCCGTCGCGCCGCACCAGCACGGTCTCGCCGCTGGCGCTGGGCACCGGCCAGGCTTGCAGGGTGTCGGTCATCCAGTCGCCGGGGTCGGCATGCAGGACCACGATGATGGATGTCCTGGCCAGGCGCAGCGGGGCGAGGAAATCCAGGCGCACGTGCCCGGCACGGCCAATATAGGGGCCGACCCGGCCGGTGCTGCCGTTCTTCAGGGCCCGCACCGCCGCCTGCAATTCGGGCACGGGTTGGGCCGGGGCCAGCGCCGTGCCCCCCAGTCGCCGTCCCTGGCCGTCCAGCAGGCTGACGGCGGTGAAACCACGCTGCCGGGCGAGCAGCTCCAATCGGCGCCACAACGCCGCGCTCGTCACCGGGTCGCCGCGGTCGTGGCCATCTTCAAGCTGCCGGGCATAGTAGTCGCTGCTGGCGACGAACTCGGCATCGTCCTCGCGCTCCCGCAGCCAGTCCGCGACCTGGCGCGCCTTGAGGTCGGCGCCCGCCTGCAGGCGGGCGACTTCCACGTCCGTCCGCTGCCGATAGATCTGGGCGATGGCCAGGGCGGTGGCTCCCGCGACCAGCACGGCGGCCAGGAGCAGCGGCCAGAGCGGCCTTCGTACAGGCATGGCCACGGGGGCCTCGCCCCGATCGCGCAGCAGGACGAACAGCAGCAGGGAGGTGGCGGCCACGAGCACCAGGTCTTTCAGCGTGCTGGCCAGTTGTGGAAGACGGTGATCCGCGAAGAGCCAGGCGATGGCCTGATCCGCGGCGAGTATCCAGAGGCCCGCGAGGACCAGGTAGATCAGCACCACCGCGAGTCTGTCGGGGTGTCGGGCCGGAAGAGAGGGCTGCGGGGGCGGGGCGGAAACAGGGTTCATGGCGAAGACCGGGGGCGGCACGGAATATTCGGGAGGACCGCTGGCGACCGTCTGGCGAGTTCAGTCATGGTGCTTCCCGCGGATCAATGAATCGCCGGGCGATGGCGATGAAATCCTCGAAGTAAGCCAGAAAGACATCGGCCAGGTCCGGGTCGAAATGTGTGCCCCGGCTGGCGGCGATGATGTCCCGCGCCTGCTCGAAGGAAAAGGCGGGCTTGTAGACGCGCCTGGAGATGAGTGCGTCGAATACGTCGGCCAGCGCCATGAGGCGCGCGGATACCGGAATGGCGTCCCCCGCGAGGCCGTCCGGGTAGCCGCTGCCGTCCCATTTTTCGTGGTGCCAGTGGGCGATCTCCTTGGCCAGGCCGAGAAATTCCACCGGTTTTTCGGCATCCCGTTCCGCCATGGCGATGGCCTCGGCACCCAGGCGGGCATGGGTCCGCATGACTTTCCATTGCTCCGGGTTCAGCGGGCCGGGTTTCCGCAGGATGGCATCGGGGACGCCCACCTTGCCGATGTCATGCAAGGGGGCGGAGCGCGCGAGCATTTCGATGTAGCGCTCGTTCAGGCGGCCGGCGAAATGCGGGTGCGGTTGCAGTCGTTGGGCCAGCAACTGCACGTAGGCCTGGGTGCGCAGGATGTGGTTGCCCGTTTCCGGGTCGCGGGTTTCCGCCAGATGCGCCAGGGCGCGGATGCTG
>CAIXFP010000574.1 GCA_903918705.1 uncultured Pseudomonadota bacterium | reverse complement strand
TCGCCGGTGGCGAGGCGGTAGAGGGGCAGGGTCAGGCGCCGGGAAAGGTCGCCCAGGCGCGCCTCGCGTGCTTTCCAGGCCTGCTGCCAGGATTTTCGACTGCCTTCGCCGTCCAGCCACCAAAGCCTGCCGGGCAGGCCGACGCGGTAGCTGCCGGCGGGCAGGCCGGCGCATTCCAGGGGATCGGTGATCCACAGCAAACGGCAGTCGTGATGCAGGCTGGCCCCGGCCAGGGCGGCTTCCGCGGCGGCGTCGAGGCTGCTGAAATCGCTCAACACCAGCACCAGGCTACCCGGTTGCAACAAGGGGCGCAGGCTGGCCAGGGCGTCGGCGAGGCCGCCGCCCTCGGGTTTGCCAGGGGCGTTGGGCTGTGCCTCGGCCAGGGCTTGCAGGACCGGCAGCACACCGGCTTCGCGGCCGCGCGGCGGGAAGATGCGCGGCGCCGACCGGCCCTGGCCGATCCAGGCGCCGACCCGGTCGCCGCCCTGGGCCGCGACCCAGCCCAGGAGTGCCGCTGCGCGCACCAGGAGGGCGGATTTCAACTGGCGCCGGCTGCCGAAATAGAGGCCGGGATGCAGGTCGGCCAGCAGCCATACCGGGCGTTCCCGCTCCTCCCGGTAAAGCTTGGTATGGGGCCGGCCACGGCGCGCGGTGACGCGCCAGTCGATGCTGCGCACGTCGTCGCCGGGGGCGTAGAGGCGCACTTCCTCGAACTCCAGGCCGCGTCCGCGGGCGCCGCGATGCGCCCCCTGCAAGGGGGCGAGCACCGGGCGGCGGGCGCGCAGGCTGAGCCCGTGGGCGGCGCCGCGCAGGGCCACCAGTTCGGCGAGGTCGGGGAGGATCATCCAGTCAGACTTTGCGAAATGACGCCGGCGAGGCGCCGGCGCTACATGCCGGTTCCGCACGGCCGCCCGGAGGAACTGGCCGCCCCCTCGGGGGGCAGCGAGCGTGGGGGTCGTTCCAACTCACGGCGCCGGCACCTGGCGCAGGAGTTCCTCGATGCACTGTTGCGCCGTGACGCCGCGCGCCTGGGCGGTGTAGTCCAGCAGCAGGCGGTGGCGCAGGGCGTCCGGGGCGATGGCCTGGACGTCCTCCGGGGTGACGAAGTCGCGCCCGTCCAGCCAGGCCAGGGCGCGCGCGCCCCGCTCCATGGCAATGGCGGCGCGCGGACTGGCCCCCCAGCGCAGCCATTCCGCCAGGCGGGCGCTGTATTTGCCGGGGCTGCGGGTGGCTTCCACCAGGGCGGCGATGTATTCCGCCACGGCATCGGCCAGGGTCAGTTCCAGCACCTCGCGCCGGGCGGCGAACACCGACTCTTGCGCGAGGGGGCGCGTCGGCGGCGGCAGTTCCCGCGCTTCCAGGGCCTCGCGCCGGGCCAGGTCCATGATCCGGCGGGTGGTGGCGCGGTCCGGGTAGTCCACCAGGGTGTGCAGCATGAAGCGGTCGAGTTGCGCCTCCGGCAGCGGGTAAGTGCCTTCGTGCTCGATGGGGTTTTGCGTGGCCATCACCAGGAACAGGCGCGGCAGCGGGTAGGTGGCCAGACCCACGCTGATCTGGCGTTCCGCCATGGCTTCCAGCAGGGCCGATTGCACCTTGGCCGGAGCCCGGTTGATCTCGTCGGCCAGGATCAGGTTGTGAAACAGGGGGCCGCGCTGAAAGTGGAAGCCGCCCTCCTCCGGCCGGTAGATGTCGGAGCCGGTGAGGTCCGCCGGCAACATGTCCGGGGTGAACTGGACCCTCTGAAAATCCCCTTCCAGGCCATGAGCCAGGGCTTTGACGGCGCGGGTCTTGGCCAGGCCGGGGGGCCCTTCCACCAGCAGGTGGCCGTCCGCCAGCAGCGCCACCAAAAGGCGGTCCACCAGGCTTTCCTGGCCGAGGATCTGGCCGTTGAGATAGTCGCCCAGGACGGCGAAGGCGGCCTGGGCCGAGCTAGTGGGGAGGGTGGGCGTATCCATGGGGCGCTGTTCTATCAGGTTGTGTCGCGGCTGGCTGCTACTGAAACGAAAGGACGCGGATAGTTCCCGGTTCAGGCGGCCGCGGCGGTATAGCCGGGGATGGCGGATTCGTCCACCGCGTCGATCTGTTCCGGCTTCAGGAAGGCCCGGGCGTATTTCAGGTAGACCTTCTCGCGCACGAAGACGTCGAACAGATCCGGGTCGATGTGCTGCTCCAGTTTCATACGCCCGAGGATGGCGAGCGATTGCGACAGGGTCATGCCGGGTTTGTAAGGGCGGTCGCTGGCGGTGAGGGCTTCGAAGATGTCGGCGATGCCCATGACGCGCGCCGGAATCGACATCTGCGCCCGGGTCAGGCCTTTCGGATAGCCCTTGCCGTCCATGCGCTCGTGGTGGCCGCCGGCGTATTCCGGGACGTTGCGCAGGTGCTTGGGCCAGGGCAGCCCTTCCAGCATCTTGATGGTGGAATTGCTGTGGTTGTTGATGATCTGCCGCTCGTCGTCCGACAAGGTGCCCCGGGCGATGCACAGTTTGTCCGCCTCTTCCCGGCTGAGCAGCCCGACCCGGGCGCCGGCGGGGTCGTCCAGCGGGTAGTCGCGGGCGATGCGGAGCACGCGCTCCTGCATCGCCGCCGACATATATTCGCCGCCGATATTGGCCTCCCGCAGGAAATCCCGATCCGCGTCGAGTTGTGCGCAATAGCGGGTGTATTCGCTTTCCAGCCCCGCCAGGTCAGCCGGATCCGGATGTTCCAGGCGCGCTTCCAGCAGGCGGATGCGAGCGTCGCGCCGGAGCACTTCGAAACGGGTATCCACCAGGTGGATGCGGTCGAAGATGGTCTCCAGCTTGGTGGATTTGTCCACCACGTGCACCGGAGTGGTGATCTTGCCGCAATCATGCAGAAGTGCCGCGATCTCCAGTTCGTGGCGGTCCTTGTCGCTCAGGCTGAAATCCTTCAGGGGTCCGCTCCCGGTGCTGTGCGCCGCCTCGGCCAGCAGCATGGTGAGTACCGGCACCCGCTGGCAGTGGCCGTGGGTATAGGGAGATTTTTCGTCCAGGGCGTTGGAGATGACCTTGATGAAGGAGACGAACAACTCCTCCAGTCGCTCGATCAGCCTGCGGTTGGTGATGACCACGGCGGCCTGGGACGACAGGGATTCCACCAGAACCTGATCGTCCACTTGGAACGGCACGATGGCGCCGCCGGCATCCATGGCGTTGATCAACTGCAGGACGCCGATGACGTTTTCCTCGTGGTCCAGCATCGGCACCGTGAGGAAGGAGCGGGATAGGTAGTGGTTGCGCTCGTCGAAACGGTGGGTTCCGGAAAAATCGTAGTCGGTCGAGTCGTAGGCGTCCGCGATGTTGATGGTCTTGCTGAACAGGGCGGCGGACGCGGAAATGGTCGAGAGATTCGGGCTGCCGTCGGCCAGATAGAGGGGAATCGGGTCATGCGCCAGGGCCTCGCCGCCGCGGCCGCCCTGATGGATGCCCAGGCTGAGATTGCGCACGATGGCGAATTCCAGTTGCTGGTTGCGCATCAGGTAGAGGGTGCCGCCGTCGGCATGGGTAAGGCTTTGAGCCGCTTCCAAAATGCGATTGAGCAACTCGCCCAGGTTTTTCTGGCTGGAAAGATCGATCCCAATGGAGACCAATTGCGCCAGGCGGTCCGACGACAAACCGCTGGCCATCTGATTCGACGGCAAAACCATCATCTGATTCCTCAGTTGAACGCGCCCGAGTGTGAGCCTGTCGGGTCGGCTGGCAAGGCGCGACGACGACGCGGTGGGCCCGCAATCGTGCGCGTAGCGGGCACACCCAACCGGTGAGCGTGATCGAAGGCGCGAATCTCACCACCCATGTGGCCTCACGCAGCCAAACGAGCGGCCAACCGAGGAATCAAGGAGCTTGCATTCCTCGTGAGTGAAGCATCCGTCATCAGGCTGAAAAATCCATCTTTCATCAACGAGTCGGTTTCCCGTCCGTAAAGCCGTGATGGCGCGGTTCTGAGCGAGCAGTGCGCCACCGACATCACGACCGTTACGCCTGGTTTTGGGTCAGCTACGGGTACCTGTCGTTACGCGGGCGCAATGCCGAAACCGCCCCGGCCCGGGGGCGATACAGCACTCAGGACGCCCGACGCAAACTCGATCACGGTATCCACGCGTTTTGGGCATGACTGTTCCGTTCTAGAACGGCACGTCGTCGTCGTCGATTTCGGCGAAGCCGCCGCTGCCCGAACCGGCGGGCGTGGCGCCGGCCGGAGGGGCGTCGCTGCGCACCACGCTTTCGCGCAGGTTGGTGACCATTTTTTCCAACGATTGCCCGGTGCGCTGGCCGGAGAGGATTTCACCGGGGGTACTGCGGTCGCGCGGGTCGAAGAACTGGACGATCTTCATGCTGACGTAGGTCTTGCCTTCCCACTCCCGTTCCTCGCGTTGCAGCAGGACGCCGACGGGCTTGTTCACGAGATCGTGGAAGACCTGGGCTTCGGCGGGCCCCAGGGAGCCGGTGGCGGGGTTCCATTCGTCGATGGTGGTGGCGGCGGATTCGATCTTTTTCACGTCCAGGCAGGCCATGAGGGCCGAGAGCAGGCTGTAGGGATATTCGATCTTCTCGCCATTGGCGCGGGCCACCCAGAGAGTCAGGTAGCGGGCCACCCGGCCGTCCTCGGATTCGAAGGTGAATTCGATGCCGCGGGTGCCGGTCTTGGCGGTGCGCTCCTTGGCCATGGTTAGGCGGCCGATGTAAGCGCCGGAGGTTTCGATGCGGCCGCCGAAGGTGGCTTCGGGCTGGACGGCAAGCTGGTCGTCGCGGGTGTAGCTGGTCATGGTTTTCCTCCGTGGGGTCTATGAATCGCTGCGAGTGGGATGAGCGGGCGCTAGCGTAACCCGAGGACCGTCCCGCGCGCGAGAGCGGCGAGGAATTCGCGCGGGAAATGGGCCTGCGCCGGATGTGATTTTCAGCGCTTTGCCAGACCGGCCAGCCGTTCTGCTAACGTTGCCGGCCATGAACCGAGTCATCCCCCATGGAAAATACTCCCTGCCCGCCTGGAGCAAAGGGTGGCGTCGGCGTGGGCTGCATGCCGCGACCCTCCTCCTCGCCGGCCTGAGCGCCACGCCCACCCAGGCCGGCGCCGCCTACGAAGCGCCCTTCTGGCTGCCGGGCGGTGACCTGCAAACGATCTGGGGCGTGCTGATTTCCACCCCGCAGGTGGCTTACCGGCGCGAACGCTGGGAATTGCCCGATGGAGATTTTCTTGACCTCGACTGGGTCGACGGTCCCGCCGGGGCACCCCTGCTGGTGCTGTTCCACGGCCTCGAAGGCAGTTCCCGCAGCCCTTACGCGCTGGAATTCATGGACGCGGCGAAACGGCGCGGCTGGCGCGGGGTGGTGGCAAATTTCCGGGGCTGCTCCGGCACGCCCAACCGCCTGCCGCGCGCCTATTACGCCGGGGATACGGCGGAAGTCGAGCGCGTCCTGCGCCACGTCGCCACCTCCGCCGCGCCGGTGTATGCGGTGGGCTTTTCGCTGGGAGGCAACGTCCTGCTGAAGTGGCTGGAGGAGCGCGGCGCGTCGGCGCGGCAGCGGGTGCGGGCCGCCGCCGCGGTCTCGGCGCCGCTCGACCTGCCAGCAGCCGGCGCAGCCCTGGACCAGGGCTTCAACCGGGTCTACACGGTGCGCTTCCTGAAGACCCTGAAAGCCAAGGCCCTGGCGAAACTGGAGCGTTACCCGCGGCTCTATGAGCGCAAGGCGCTGGAGGCCGTCGCCAGCATCAAGGCCTTCGACAACCTGGTCACCGCGCCCCTGCATGGCTATCGCGACGCCGACGATTACTGGGCGCGGGCCGCGAGCAAGCCGGGCCTGAAAACGATTCAGGTGCCCACCCTGATCATCAATGCCCGCAACGACCCCTTCATGCCCGGCGACGTACTGCCCAAACGGGAGCAGGTCTCGCCCCGGGTGACCCTGGACTTTCCGGCAAGTGGCGGCCACGTTGGCTTCGTCACCGGGCCGTTTCCGGGCCGGGCCGGCTGGTTGCCGGAACGGGTGCTGGATTACTTCGCGACGGACCCGGCGCCTTCCCGGCTCACAGAAACACCTGCAGCAATTCGTTGAGGAAGCGCCGCCCGGTGGCGCTGGGGCGCAAGGCGTGGAGTTCCCGGATCAGCAATCCGCGCCTTTCCGCCTCCGCCAACCCCGGTTCGGCGGCGACGATGGACAGTCCGGTGCGCGCCTCGAACAGGCGCGGATCGAAGCCTTCGTTGAGGCGCAAGGCGTTCATCATGAATTCGAATACCCGGTCGCCCCGCTCCAGCGTGCGGGTCTCGGCGATATGGGCGGGCGGGTCCGCGAAGACGCCGGCCAGGTAGGCCTTCGGGTGCTTCACCCGAGCCTGGCGCTGGATGCGGTCATGGAAGGAAAGCTTGCCGTGGGCGCCGGCGCCCAGCCCCAGGTAATCGCCGAAGGTCCAGTAGTTGAGGTTGTGGCGGCAGCGCCGGCCGGGCCGGGCGAAGGCGGAGGTCTCGTAATGCTCGTAGCCGGCCGCGCCCAGCAGGTCTTCCGCCTGGACCTGCATGTCGGCGGCCAGGTCGTCGTCGGGCAGGGGCGGCGGCGCGGCGGCGAAGGGCGTGTTGGGCTCCAGGGTGAGGTGGTAGGCACTGAGATGAGCCGGTCCCAGGCGGATGGCGGTTTCCAGGTCTTCCCGGGCCTGCTCCAGGCTCTGCATGGGCAGGGCGTACATCAAGTCCAGGTTCACCGATTCGAACAAGCCCAGCGCCGCTTCCGCCGCCGCCCGCGCCTCGCGCTGGTCGTGGATGCGACCGAGAGCGCGCAGATGCTCCGGGTTGAAGCTCTGGATGCCCAGGGAGAGCCGATTCACCCCGGCGTCGCGGTAACCCCGGAAACGAGCCGCCTCGAAGGTTCCGGGGTTGGCCTCCAGGGTGATTTCCGCCTGGGGCGAGAGGCGCAGCAGGGTGCGCAGGGTGGTGAGAAGGCGGTCGATGCCTTCGGGCGAAAACAGGCTGGGGGTGCCGCCACCTATGAAAACGCTGACCACCTCCCGCCCCCACACGTCCGGCAAGGCGAGTTCCAGATCCCGGGTGAGGGCGTCGAGATAGCCCGCTTCCGGGATTTCCTCCCGCTGGGCGTGGGAATTGAAGTCGCAATAGGGGCATTTGCGCACGCACCAGGGAATGTGGACGTAGACGGAAAGCGGTGCCCGGGGCGGCGGGTTAAAGAGAATCTCGGTCATGACCGTTAGTATGCGGGATACCCACTTGCAAACGGCTACCCTAGCGATGACCCATCCCACGCCCCCCGACACGGTCGAACCCGGCATGAGCCTGTCCGATTTCCTGATGTCCTCAGTGCACGATATGAAGAATTCCCTGGCGGTGATGGCGGATTTTCTCGAAACCGCCCTGGCCCAGGCGGCGGACACCAGCACGCCGCTCTACCGCCAGACCAGCCAGGCGCTGTACGAGACCCAGCGCATCAACGACCACCTGATCCGGGTTCTGGCCCTGTACAAGATCGACCAGGACTATTACCCCTTCGACCCCCAGGAACACAACCTGGCCGACCTGGTGACCGATGCCCTGTCGCGGGTGGCCAGCCTGGCGCGCCTGAATCGCATCGGCCTGGAATACGAATGCCCGGACGACCTCCAGGGTTGGGTCGATTACGACCTGATCCTCGGGGTGCTGGTGCAGGCGCTGCACAATGCCCTGCACTACACCCGGGACACCGTGGTGTGCCTGGTGGCGACCGACCCCCAGGGCGGCATCCGCATCCGGGTGGAAGACAACGGCCCCGGCTTCCCGGAGTTCCTGCTGCGGCAAGGCGTGACGCACCCCAGCGGGGTCAGCTTCACCACCGGCAGCACCGGGCTGGGGCTGCATTTCGCCGCCGTGGTGGCGGCCCTGCACCGTAGCGGCGAGCGTCACGGCGGCACGCACCTGGAGAATGGCGGCCAATTGGGCGGCGGCTGCTTCTGCCTGGATCTGCCATGAGAATTCACGACCTGCCCCGTCCCGATTTCTCCAAGAAAGCGTTTCTCGTCGTCGAGGATTACGAGGGCATGCGCGGCATTTTGCGCGACATCCTCGGCCGCGCCGGCACCACGCGCATGGATTTCGCCGCCAGCGGCGCCACCGCCCTGATGTATCTGGAGAAGAACCGCTACGACGCCGTGCTGTGCGACCTCCATCTGGGCCAGGGCAAGAATGGCCAGCAGGTGCTGGAGGAGGCGCGCCAGCGCAACCTGGTGGCGCCCCACGCGGTGTGGCTCATGATCAGCGCGGAGAAGACCTCGGAAATGGTCATGGGCACGGCGGAAACCCGGCCCGACGACTACCTGGTCAAGCCCATCACCGAAACCCTGCTGTTCACCCGCTTGCAACGCCAGATGGAGAAAAAGAAGGTGCTGGCGCCGGTGGAGAGGGCCATGCGCGACCACGAGTACCTCAAGGCCATGCGCCTGGTGGACCAGCTCATGGCCAAGCCCAATCCCTATGTCTGGGATCTGCGGCGCCTGAAGTCGGAGCTCGCCCTGCTCTCCGGCGATCTGAAACAGGCTCGTGCCGTGTTCGAGGAAGCTCTCGCTCTACGCGACCTGCCCTGGGCGCGGCTGGGACTGGCACGCATCCTGTTCCAGGACAACCTGCTGGAAGAAGCTCGCCAGCATCTCCTGCACGTCACCGGCGGCAGCCGCTCCTACCTGGATGCCCACGACTGGCTGGCGCGCACCCTGGAAAGCCTGGGCGACCTGGACGGCGCCCAGGAAACCCTGGAACGCGCCCTCTCGGTATCGCCCCACGTCGCCAGCCGGCAGGCCAATCTGGGCCAGGTGGCGACCCGCCGCGGCGACCTGGACACGGCGGCGCGCGCCTATCACCGCGGCATCGAACTGGCGCGCAGTTCCTCCAACGTGTCCGCCGATCTCTACCTGAGCCTGGCGCGGATCTTCCTGTCGCGCGGCGACAGCGTGGAGGCGGCCAAGGTCATCGGCCGACTGGCCGCCGACATGAAACACGACAGCAACGCCCAGCTCCTGGCACGGGTGATGGAGATCCCGATCCGCCTGAGCAGCGGCGACGAGGCCTCCACCCGCAAGCTGCTCAAGGAACTGGCGCCCGTCTTGCGCACGGATGCCCACCGCCTGCCGCCGGAACTGGCTTTCACCCTGGCCGGGCCGCTGACGCAATTGGGCGACCAGGAAACTCTCGACGCGATATTTTCCAGCCTGCTGGCCAATCACCACGAGAACCCCGCCTACGCGGAGCGGGTACGCGCCCTCTACGCCGAAGCGGGCCGTGCGGATGAAGGGGTCGACCTGGTGGACAAGGCCACTCGCACCGCCATGGAAATCATGGACAAGGGCGTGCGCCTGTCGCGCGAGGGCAAGCTGGACGAAGCCCTGGAACTGCTGCGCGAGGCGCGTCAGAAGATTCCCGGCAACCCCCGCTTGCTGCTCAACCACGCCTATTTGCTGATCAGCTACATGGAACAGCGCGGCCGCGACCTGCACCTGGCCAACGAGGCCCTGGACTGCATCCAGACCGCCCGCCGCCTGCGTCCCCACGACAAGCGGGCGGGGGAGTTGCTGGCCAGGCTGGAACAGGTGGGGGCGGGATAGCGGGCGCCAAGCCGGCAGCGGGGGATCGGTACCCAGGCCGTCACGCACCGGCCACGGCTACGCGGCAGGGATGCGCTGACAAGCGGGGCGCCACGCCCTTCCCCGCTTCGATTCTGATTTTCCGGGGCCACCCGCCCGGCCTGATCGTCTGGCCGCTCCACCCCCTGAAACCCCGCGCCCCCATTGCGGCGCAAGCGGCGCGCCGGGCTGGCGACGCCGGCCGGCAAGCAAAAAATTTACCGTCTCCACACTAAAGATTCACTCCGACCGACCGCTAAAGGCATAGGACGTCTGGTTTATTCCCCCGCTAGGGCCGCGCCCGGATAGCGGCCGGCGCGGCGGGTGAAGCGACCGGCGATTTTGCCACCCAGGCTTGCATGCTCCGCAGGCTGTTACGTGAAGCAGAGGTTGCAGTGAAAACGATTTTCCTGGTTGATGATTCCGCCACGGTGCTGATCAGCACCTCCAGCATCCTCACCAAGGCCGGCTATCAGGTCGAAAAAGCGGCCTCCGCCGAAGAAGCGCTGACCAAGTTCAGAGGCGGGATCAAGCCCGATCTCCTGATTACCGACCTCAACATGCCGGGCATGAACGGCATCGAGTTGATCAAGCAGGTGCGGGCCATGCCCAACTACCGCTTCATGCCCATCCTGTTCCTCACCACCGAGTCGCAGCAGGCCAAGCGCGCCGACGCCAAGGCGGCGGGCGCTTCCGGCTGGCTGGTGAAGCCGGCCACGGCGGACGAACTGCTGAGCACCATCAAACTGGTGGTCAAGTGATCATTTCCAGCATCCCGAAATCGTATGCCCGCAGGGTGCT
>CAIXFP010000573.1 GCA_903918705.1 uncultured Pseudomonadota bacterium | reverse complement strand
CTTCAGATATTCCTGGGCGGTCATGCGGGTGACCGGGTGGTCCAGCCAGCCTTCCTCCACCAAGGGCACCAGCAGGGCGCAGGCCTGGGAGGTGAGGCGCGCCTCCGGCTCGATGGCGTGAATGGCGCGGGCGTAGGCGTTGCTGTTGATGGTGGTGGGGGTGCCGATGACGCCAATGCGGCGGGTCTTGGTGGCGGCCAGGGCGGCCACGGCGCCGGCCTCGATCACGTCCAGCACCGGGGTGGGCGAGAGGTCGCGAACCACTTGCGCTGCGACGGCGGCCATGGTGTTGCAGGCGATGATCAGCACCTTCACCCGTTTTTCCAGCAGGAATTCGGCGATCTGGGTGGTGTAGTGGGCGATGGTCTGCACCGATTTGACGCCGTAAGGCACCCGCGCGGTGTCGCCGAAGTAGTGGATGGATTCGAACGGCAGCCGTTCCATCAGGGCACGCACCACGGTCAGACCCCCGACCCCGGAATCGAACACGCCGATGGGGCTACGCGGATCGAGATGGCTGTTCATGGTTTTCTGCCTGGCGGGAAAGCGCCCATTGTAAATGTTCGCGCACCAGGGCCGAGGGATGGTCGGCGCGGGCTTGCAAGGCGGCGATTGCGGCACTTGAAGGCGGTGCGTTGCCAAGCGCCACCGCAAGGTTGCGCAGCCAGCGTTCATGGCCGATGCGGCGGATCGCCGAACCCTCGCAGCGGGACAGGAATTCCGCTTCGCTCCAGGTGAACAGGTCGATCAGTCCGGCCGTATCGAGGCCGAGGCGTGGCTGGAAGTCGGGCAGGTCTGTCGTTTGCGCGAAACGGTTCCAGGGACAGGCCAGTTGGCAGTCGTCGCAACCGTAGATGCGGTTGCCCAGACGCGGGCGCAGTTCACGGGGAATCGCCCCGGGATGTTCGATGGTCAGGTAAGAGATGCAGCGGCGCGCATCCACCTGGTAAGGCGCGACGATGGCTCCTGTCGGGCAGTGATCGATGCAGGCATGGCAGGTGCCGCAGTGCGCTACATCGTCACCATCCGGCGGGAACGGCAGGTCGGTGAACAGTTCTCCCAGGAAGAACCAGGAACCTTGCCGGGTCAGCAACAGGGAGTGCTTGCCGCGCCAGCCCAGGGCGGCGCGGCTGGCCAGCGCCACTTCCAGTACCGGGGCGCTATCGGCGAAAGGGCGGGCCTGGAACGGGCCGATTTCCCTGGCGATACGCTCATAAAGCTTGAGAAGGCGAGCGCGCACCAACTTGTGGTAGTCGCGTCCGAGGGCGTAGCGGGAAATGTAGGCGCGCGCCGGATCGGCGAGGTTGGCCTGGGCTGCAGCCGCGTCCGGAAGGTAATCCAGTCGCACGCTGATGATGCCGGCGGTGCCGGGCACCAGTTCTTGCGGTCGGGCGCGAGTGGCGCCGTGGCGAGCCATATAATCCATGTCTCCGTGAAACCCGCGCCCCAGCCAATCCATGAGTTCCGCTTCCGCCGCGCCCAGTTCGACCGGCGCGAAACCCACCGCGCTGAAGCCCAGTTGCCGGCCCCATTGCCGGATCAGCGGCTTCAATGCGGCCAGTGTTTCGGGAGAACGGTCCAGGGTCATGGCGGCGATGATAGCGGGGCAGGTGGGCTGGGCATGAAGATTCAGGCTAACGTGAGCTCTGTTCCCTCGCCCCCGGGGGGGGAGGGGAGTCTGTTTGTTGCCACGCTGCCGGACGACGCCGCTACCCAGTTCCTGGGCGCGCGCTTGGCGCGGGTGCTGGTGCCGGGTCTGTCCGTTTGGCTGTACGGCGACCTGGGCGCGGGGAAGACCACACTGACCCGCGGCCTGTTGCGCCAACTGGGTTATGGTGGCCGCGTCAAGAGTCCGACCTATACTCTGGTTGAACTTTATCCATTTTCGAGTTTCAATCTCTACCACTTTGATTTATATAGATTTGTTGATCCGGATGAATGGACAGACGCGGGCTTCCGCGAATACTTCAACGATACCAGCCTCTGTTTGGTGGAATGGCCGGAAAAAGGTGGCGATCTGCTGCCATCTCCGGATATACAGGTGCGGCTGGAACTTCTCGACGCCGGTCGCGGCGTTCAGGTGCAAGGCTTGAGCAAGGCAGGTATACAATGCGTCGCGCGTTTATTCACATCCTGATCGCCCTCATCGGCTTGTTCGCCGCGACGCCGCTATGGGCCGACGAGGGTAAGGCGAACGAGGTCAAGGCCACGCGCCTGTGGCCATCGCCGGAATACAGTCGCGTTGCCTTTGAACTTGGCGAGGCGGCGAGCTACAAGTACTTCAGCCTGAACAATCCGGATCGCTTGGTGCTGGACCTGGATGGCGTGGAGCCGAACGCGGCCTTGCTGGATATGTGCGGAAAAGTTTCACCTTCGGACCCGCAGATCGCCTCGATCAAGGTGGGCAAGAATCGGCCTGGAGTGACGCGGGTGGTGATCGCGCTGAAAACCGCGGTCCGCGCCCAGATATTTCCCCTCAAACCCATGGGCGATTACGGGCACCGACTGGTGGTGGACATTTACCCCGCCAACCAGGATTCCGCCGCGGAGAAGCCGGCCGACACGGCTGTCGGCAAGGCGGCCAAGGGCGTCGCGGAGCAGGAGCCCGTGAAAGAGCCCAAGGCCGCCACGGGCATTGCCTTGGCGGGCAAGGACGCGAAATCGGCCAAACCGGAGTACGTACGCCTGATTACCGTCGCCGTCGACGCCGGCCATGGCGGCGAAGACCCCGGCGCCAAGGGCGCCAACGGCTCCCATGAGAAGGACATCACCCTGTCCATCGCTCGCCGTCTGAAGACGCTGATCGACAAACAGGAAAACATGCGCGCCTTTCTGACCCGTGACGGCGACTATTTCATACCGCTGCAGGAACGGGTCAACAAGGCGCGCCGGGCCCAGGCTGACCTGTTCGTTTCCATCCATGCCGATGCCTTCGCCAAATCCCACGCTCGCGGTTCATCGGTGTTCGCCCTGTCGGAGAAGGGGGCTACTTCGGCGGCGGCCAAGTGGTTGGCCCGGCATGAGAACGAGGCCGACCTGATCGGCGGCGTCAATATCGACGTGAAAGATCCCTACCTGAAACAGACCTTGATCGACCTGTCGCAAACCCAGGCCATCTCCGACAGCCTGAGACTCGGTCGCGCCGTGCTGACTGAACTCGGCGGCATCAACCAGTTGCACAAGGGACAGGTGGAACAGGCCGGTTTCGCCGTTCTTAAGGCGCCGGATATTCCTTCCATCCTGGTGGAAACCGCATTCATTTCCAACCCCGACGAGGAAAAGCGCCTGACCGACGAGGCCTATCAGGACACCCTCGCCAATGCCATCGTTGCCGGCATCAAGCACTATTTCGAGAAGAACCCACCGCTGGCGCGGAACAAGGTGGCGCAGAGCCTCTGATATTTGGGGTGAGGATGCTCGTGTTCGCGGGTGTCCCGCGGCAGGGCAAGGGGTGCTAAAACCCGGGGCGGGGCTGGTGCCGCACCCTCTCTGGTCGAGTCACCCACTTCGCCAAGAATGCCTTACCTCTGTTCCTGGCCGTTGATGTGGATGTACAGCCTGGCCAGGCGCAATTTCACATGTTCCGAGACCTTGGTGTATTCACCCTTGTGCAGGCGGGATTGGGCGCCCTCCTTGTCCCCCGCGACGGCGCAGGCAAGGATGTCTCCGGCGTTGACATGGAAGCGGGCGTGATCGATTTTCAATTCCTGAAATTCCCGCAGGCGGCCGAACATCTGGCTGCCGGGGCCGTTGATCCATTTGCCCAGCAGGCACTTGTCATCGCGAGAGACGGTTTCCACGTCCAGCAGTTCGGAATTGGTGCCATCAATGACGCTTTGCAGCCGGATCTTCCACTGCATGTGGGCATCGATGGCGGATTTGAAGTTGAGTCCGGCAACGGTGCTGCTGTCCGGGTCGTCCTCAGGAAGCGGGGAGGGCGGAGGTGGGGTTTCGAACGACGCGACCGCCTGGTGTTCCTGCGAACCTTCCTTGCTATTGGCTAGCGACTTGAACCAATCGAATAATCCCATCTCGCATCTCCTCGTTTGAATTGGGGAAAACTCCCCGACACGCGCCTACGGCGCCACTTGCCCACTCGATGCCACGGT
Source organism: uncultured Pseudomonadota bacterium (assembly GCA_903918705.1). Classification (GTDB taxonomy): domain Bacteria; phylum Pseudomonadota; class Gammaproteobacteria; order Burkholderiales; family Thiobacillaceae; genus PFJX01. The sequence continues at coordinate 4,253 of CAIXFP010000573.1, read as the reverse complement.
TGTCAGGTTAAGCCGTGGGCCGGGACTTTATAAGAATATCGGGTAAACAGTAAAAATGACTGTGCTGCCAAGGCTGCGTTCTTGGTGTTCCGGTCGCATGCTGCCCGAGTTGATGTGCGGCCCGTGGCTATGAAGTTCAGCGTCCCAGCAGCACTTCCAGCACGAACTTCACCCCGACATAGGCCAGCAGCAGGCTGACGAAGCCGGCAAGAGTCCAGTGGATGGCGGTGCGGCCGCGCCAGCCCTTGATTTGGCGTCCCAGAAGGAGGGCGCCGTAGATCAGCCAGGAAGCGATGCCGAACACAGTCTTGTGGTTCCAGGGCAAAGCTTTCCCGAAAATTTCCTCGGAAAACAGGATGCCCGACGCCAGGGTCAGGGTGAGCAGGACGAAGCCGGCCTGGATCATGCGAAACAACAGTTTTTCCAGGGTGAGCAGCGGTGGCAGGTCGGCCACGATGCTGGGCGGCACAGCCATATGCAGGTGCTTTTCCGCCAGGGCGATAAGCAGGGCGTGGAGGGCGGCAATGGTGAACAGGGCATAGGCCGCGAAGGCCACCGCCAGATGCAACTGGAACGCCGGCATGTCGCTGTGGGGCGCGGCGTGCGAAAGCGGTGAAATGGCCTCGATGGCCACCATCACGCCGGCGAAGGCCAGCACGAAGCCCTGCAGTCCGGCCAGGTGATAGCGCCAGGAGGCCACGGCATAGGTCATCACGGTCAGGGCCGCCACGGCGGAAATCGAAGTGGCGAAGCCCAGACGGATGCCCTCGCCGCCGAATACGCCGACGTCCAGCAGATACAGATGCATGATTAAAGGGATCACCGGCAGGGTGCGCGGCACCCAGTCCATTCGGCAACAACCCGGCCGGCCCGGCCAGAACCACGAGGCCAGGCCCAGATAAGTCAGCGAGCAGAGAGTGTAGAGGATGGGGTCCGTCATGGGCGGTGGTGCGGGCTGGTAGACTTGCCGAGTTTATCCCATACCACTTCGACCAACATGTTCGACAACCTCACCCAACGTCTTTCCCATGTCGTCAAGAATCTGCGCGGCCAGGGCCGCCTGACCGAGGCTAACGTCCAGGATGCCCTGCGCGAGGTGCGCGTGGCCCTGCTCGAAGCCGACGTGGCGCTGCCGGTGGTGCGCGACTTCATCGCACGGGTGAAGGAGAAGGCCCTGGGCGCGGAAGTGCTGAAAAGCCTCACCCCCGGCCAGATGCTGATCGGCGTGGTGCACCGGGAGTTGACGCATCTGATGGGTGAACAGGCGGCGCCGCTTTCCTTCGCCAGCCAACCCCCCGCCGTATTTCTGATGGCGGGTCTCCAGGGCGCCGGCAAGACCACGTCCTCGGGCAAACTGGTGCGGCTGATCCGTGAGCAGGGGCGCAAAAAGATCCTGCTGGTGAGTTGCGATGTCTATCGTCCCGCCGCCATCGAGCAGTTGCAGACCGTCACCGCCCAGGCCGAGGCCGACTTCTTCCCGTCCAGTCCGGAGCAGAAACCGCTGGACATCGCCCGCGCCGCCCTGGACCACGCCAAGAAGCATTTCTACGACGTGCTCATCGTCGACACCGCCGGCCGCCTCCACGTGGACGCGGCCATGATGGACGAGATCAAGGATCTGCACGCCTTCCTGAAGCCCATCGAGACCCTGTTCGTGGTGGATGCCATGCAGGGCCAGGACGCGGTCAACACCGCCAAGGCGTTCAACGACACCCTGCCGCTGACCGGCATCATCCTCACCAAGCTGGACGGCGATGCCCGCGGCGGTGCAGCCCTGTCGGTGCGCCACATCACCGGCAAGCCGATCAAGCTGGTGGGCGTGGGCGAGAAGTTGTCCGGCATCGAGGTGTTCCACCCGGAACGCATGGCCAGCCGGGTACTGGGCATGGGCGACGTGCTCTCCCTGATCGAGGAAGCCCACAAGGCGGTGGACCACGAGGAGGCGCTGAAGACGGTCCAGAAGCTGAAGAGCGGTAAGGCCTTCGATCTGGAGGATTTCAAGTCCCAGATGCAGCAGATGAAAAAGCTGGGCGGACTCTCCGGCCTCATGGACAAGTTGCCCGGAGCCGGCCAGATCGGTGCCGGCGAACTGGCCCAGGGCGAAAAACAGATGACACGCATCGAGGGCATCATCAATTCCATGACTCCCGCCGAACGGCGCAATCCCGCCCTGCTCAAGGCTTCGCGCAAGCGCCGCGTCGCCGCCGGCTCGGGCGTCCAGGTGCAGGACGTCAACCGCCTCCTGGTCCAGTTCGAGCAGGCCCAGAAGATGATGAAATCCATGGGCAAGGGCGGCCTGGCCAAGATGATGCGCGGCATGAAGGGGATGATGCCGGGGATGCGCTAGACGGTTTTGGGAGGTTCGCACATGAATAACGGGAAGGTGGCCGCCGTTCAGCGCGGAGAGGAGGCGGACTCGGTATGCTGGTTGCGTTACCGGGAAAAAGGGGAAGTTATCGACCAGGAACTGGTCATGGTCTGGCTGGATGCCCTGGCGGCGGGGCGGAGGATGCTGATCCCCGAGAGCATCAACACGACAGGCTGTTAGCCATGTCACTTTCAAATACCTTCCTGACAAGTTGTTCCTGCCCCTTGCGGGGCCGAACCGGCAGGTTTACGTCAGCATTCTTGCTCGCTTGCACCCGTTGTTCTTTGGCACCGCGGCCGCGTTGCTGCCAGCCAATGAGACCGTGCGCAGCGAAATCGAGGAAGTTCTGGCAGGGATATCGCTACGCGAATGGCTTCCGGAGGAAGGCGAAGACATCACACCCGAAACCTTGCCAGGGGCGACGGAATCGATGCTGGGTCTCGCCACTCGTGCCTATCGGCGCTTGCGCCATTGTGGCTGGCTGGAAGAAGAAGAGGAGGAGGGTTACCGCGTCCGAGTCGCCATGCCGCCCGACGTAGGCCGGCTGCTCAGCGCGCTGCTGGAAATCGCCCAGCAGCGCAACCGGCTTTACGGTGGCATGGTGCAGACCATCCACAACAACATCGTCCAAGTGCGCCAGGCACCGGCGGAACAGGCGGCAGCGCTGTCCGAGGCGGCGCGTCTGGCGCGGGAGTTCTTCCTGCATCTGCGTTCCCTGGCTTATGGCCTGCGCGAACTGACACACCGGCTGCGGGAGGTTAGCGACCCACGCATTCTACTGGGCGGCTTTTTCTCCGATTTCGTCGAGGATTTTCTGGTCGCCGACTACAAGACCCTGCATACCCGCGACAACCCCTTCCGCTATCGCTCGGAAATCCTGCGCCTAGCACGGGAAATCCGCCTTTCTCCCGAAGCGCATACGACCTTGCCACAAGCCTACTTGCGGCTACGTATCGAGCGCGGCGATGTCGAGGCCTTACGCCGGGTGGACGACGATCTGTCCAGCCTGGAGCAGGTATTCTCGGATGTGGATGGCCATCTTGCTCGCATCGACGAGTTCCGTTCAAGCCTGGAGCGGCGGGTCGCCGAGGCGGTGCGTTACATGGACAAGGCGCAGCCGGGCGCTGCGGCGCGCATCGCCCGGGTAGTCTAGGGCTTGGCCAGGCTCGGTGAAGAAGGCTTCCAAGGCGTTCCTGTGCCGCAGCGCCTGATGCGGGTATTGCCCCTATCGCCGCGCAGCCCGCGCACCCCGGTTTCACCCAGGCGCCCCCCGGAGCCGGAGCGTCTGCGCCGCATCTTGGCAAACCCAGAACGCCTGGCCAGACAAAAAGCGATACGCGATTACCTCATGCGTCGCCGCCTGCATCCCAAGACGGTGGAAGACTACCTGGACCGCCAGATGGCGACGCGGCAGTCCTTGAGTGCCGGCGAGTTCAGTATCACCAGCGTGGAGGATTTCGTCGCCTTCTCGCACCTCCCGCAATTAGCCCAGCTTACCCGCATGGGCGAGGCGGGACGGCGCATTGGCCGGCGTTTCGAAGTGCGTGCCGGCTCGGTGCGCATCGACACGGAATGGCTGGCTTGCCGTGACTTCACCATCGTTCGCAAGGCACCCTGATGCTGCATGACCTCAAACGCTTGCTGGATCGCCATGATGACCTGAGCGAGGCCGATTTCAAGGAGGCCGCCAACGCGTTACTGACCCGGCAGTTCCTCTATCTGGACAACGACCGCCGCCACTACCTGCGTATTCCACGCAACCTGGACACCCATTCCACGGCAAGCTGGACAGTGATTCCACGTGAAGCTGGACAGTCGGAGCGCAGCGACGCGGGGGTTTGGTTTTACTCTGGGCGTCCCTTCGTAATCAAGTTTTCAGCTTCCT
>CAIXFP010000572.1 GCA_903918705.1 uncultured Pseudomonadota bacterium | reverse complement strand
CCATGCACGCTGTTTCCAAAATTGAACTGCTGAAACCCCACACCCACGCCAACGTCGCCTGCCAGCCTGGCGCAGTGATCGCGCTCGACGATGACCTGGCGCAGTGGTTGGTGAACATGGGCGTTGCTCGCGTCGTTGCCAGCCCTGTCGCCACGAAGTTGGCCCTGAACCCCATCCGTAAAACCAATCCCACCATCGAGGAGAAATCCCTGTGAGCTACTACGCCTCCTTCCAGGGCCGGGTCTATCTCGGCAAGCGCGACGTGAACGGCCTGCCCATCGAGGTGCGCAGCCCCGGCAACGTCGCCGACCTGAAGCTGTCCCTCAAGACCGAAGTGCTGGAGCACTTCGAATCCCAGTCGGGCCAGCGCTCCCTCGATCACCGCATGATCAAGAGCAAGTCGGCCACGATCACCCTCGCCATCGAGGAATTCACCAAGGAGAACCTGGCCCTCGCCCTGTACGGCACCCACGTCACCACCGCCGGCGGCAGTGTGACCGACGAACCGGTCGGTGGCGCAGTGCCCATGGTGGGCGACCGCTACTTCCTGGCCCATCCCAAGGTCTCCGACCTGGTGGTGAAGGATTCCGCCGCCGCCCCCGCGACCCTGGCCCTCGGCACCCAGTACACCGCCGACACGGATTTCGGTGCCCTCCAGTTTCTGGATGCCACCGGCCTCGTCCCGCCGTTCAGGGCCAGCTATGCCTTCGGCGACGTCTCCGAGATCGGCATCTTCACGCAGCCGCTGCCGGAGCGGTTTCTCCGCCTGGAAGGCTTCAACACCGCCCAGGGCAACGCACGGGTGCTGGTGGAACTCTATCGGGTGGCCTTCGACCCCCTGAAGGAACTGGCCCTCATCTCGAACGAGTACAACAAGTTCGAACTTGAAGGCTCGCTGCTGGCGGATTCCACCAAACCCTATGACGCGGTCCTTGGCCAGTACGGCAAGATCGTGCAAGTGGGTTGAGCGCCATGAGCCTGGAAACCTTTGTGCCCTCGCCGGTCGTCGTCGAGATTGCCGGTGAATCCCTGGAAATCGCCCCCCTGAAGGTAGGCGAGTTGCCGACCTTCATCCGCGCCATCCGCCCCTTCGCCCAGCACCTGACTCAGGACGTGGACTGGCTGTCCCTGTTCGGCGAGCGCGGCGAAGACCTGGTCTCCGCCCTGGCCGTGGCCATCCGCAAGCCGCGCGAGTGGGTGGCGGCGCGGGAACTGGACGAGGCGATTCGGCTGAGCGAGGCGGTGTTCGAGGTGAACGCCGATTTTTTTATCCAGCGCCTGGCGCCGGTCATTGCCCGGGTGGCGATGCAGGTGGAAACGATTGGGGCGCGATTCTCCAGCGCCTCGTCGAACACGGGCACCGCTACCCCGACATCCTGAACTACACCCTCGGCCAGGTACGCGCGTTCCTTGCAGCCATCGAGCAGGGCGAGCGCCTGCAACTCGCCGCCCAGTTTGCCTTGCTGGTCACCGCGCAGCGCGGCGGTCCGGCCGAGATCAACTCTCTCCTGCGTGAACTCAAGCCATGAGCCCGCTTACCGTTGCCGGGAGGTCAGGTGACCAGATGGATTTCCACTCGCTTGCCCAATGCCTGCGCATATTTACGCAGGGTATCCAGCGAGGGGGAATGCTTTCCCGAGGCCAAAGCGCTCTCCAGACGTGCCACGGCGGGGGCTTTCGTGCCCATG
>CAIXFP010000571.1 GCA_903918705.1 uncultured Pseudomonadota bacterium | reverse complement strand
CCGGCGGCATCACCATCGCCACCAACATGGCCGGTCGCGGTACCGACATCGTGCTGGGCGGCAGCATCAACAAGGAACTCGACCTGATCCGTCTCGCCGAGAACCTCGGCGCCGAGGAAAAGGCCAGCCGCACCGCCTCCACCAAGGAAGCCTGGAAGCCGCTGCACGCCAAGGTCATCGCCGCCGGCGGCCTGCACATCATCGGCACCGAACGGCATGAGTCGCGCCGGGTCGACAACCAGTTGCGCGGCCGTTCCGGCCGCCAGGGCGACCCCGGCTCCTCGCGCTTCTACCTGTCCCTGGACGACCCGTTGCTGCGCATCTTCGGCGGCGAGCGACTGAAGTCCATCATGGAGCGGCTGAAGATGCCGGAGGGCGAGGCCATCGAGCATCCCATGGTCAACCGCTCCCTGGAGTCGGCCCAGCGCAAGGTGGAACAGCGCAACTTCGACATCCGCAAGCAATTGCTGGAATACGACGACGTCGCCAACGACCAGCGCAAGGTCATCTACACCCAGCGCAACGAACTGCTGGAAACCGACGACATTTTCGAGGGCATCGTCGGCATGCGCGCCCAGGTGCTGAACGACACCATCAATGCCCACATCCCGCCCGGCAGCCTGGCGGAGCAGTGGGACACGGCCGGCCTGGAGCGCGATCTGGCGGGGCAATATCTGCTGCAATGTCCGGTCCAGCAATGGCTGGACGCGGACGAACGCCTGGACGAACACGGCGTGCGCGACCGCATCGTGGCGGCGGCCAACCAGTCCTACGAGGAAAAGATCGAACTGGCCGGGGCGCCGGCCATGCGCAACTTCGAGCGCGCCATGCTTCTGCAGAGCCTGGACAGCCACTGGCGCGAGCACTTGGCGGCCATGGACCACCTGCGCCAGGGCATCCACCTGCGCGGCTACGCGGCCAAGAACCCGAAGCAGGAATACAAGCGGGAAGCCTTCGAATTATTCGAGCGCATGCTGAGCAGCATTGCCGCCGAAGTCACCCAGGTGACCCTGACGGTGCAGATACGCGGGGCGGAAGACGTGGAAGACGTGGAAATGCACGATGATCTCAGCAACGTGCAGTACCACCATGCCGACTACGACGAGGCCCTGGCCGCCGCCGCCGAGGAAACCGCGGCGCCGCCGCAGCCCTTCGAGCGGCAGTACGCCAAGGTGGGGCGCAACGATGCCTGCCCGTGCGGCTCCGGCATGAAATACAAGCATTGCCACGGCCGCCTGGCCTGATGTGACGCCGGCGCCACGCCGGCTCCGCGTCGCTCGACGCAGGTTGGGCAAAGCGAAGCGTGCCCGACAGAAACCGTGATTGTTGGGCACGCTTCGCTTTGCCCAACCTACATTCGGAGTTCCCGCATGCCCTATTACATCTACAAGATCGGCGGCCCGTTCAACCTGCTCGACAAGCAGGGCGAGGCCGCCACCTTCAAGGAAGCCAAGGCTCTGGCCAACGAGTTTCGCCGCGGCCTCGATCCGGCCGGCGGCCATGTGGTGAAGATGATCTTCGCCGAGAACGAACTCGCCGCCGAAGACGTCCTCTCCCAGCCACGGGAACTGGATCCCTCCCTGGCCGGCGACGATTATTGAATCGCGGACGCGGTCCGCTCCCACGGGAGACCCCCCATGTCCGGCTACAACGAGGAAGCCTACAAGCAGGCGCGCGACGCGGCCATCAACCGGCCCTGCCCGTTCGAGCGCGCCCTGCTCTCCCGCTGCGTGACCTGCATGCACGCGCGCAAGCTGCTGCTGGCGGAGCGGGAGGCCATCACCTGCGGCGAGGAATCGGCCAACCAGGCTTGCCACCGTTTCGACGAAGCTCTCCACCACAACGCCCGTTTCGCCCTGCACATGGACCCCAGCCAGCCCTGGCCCTTCGGCAAGGAAATCCGCGCCCAATGCGGCGGCGTGCTGGGCCTGAAGGAGGCTCTGGCGAGTGAACTGGCCGACGTCGCCACCCTGGTCGGCATGGGGCTGGCCCAATACGGCGACATCGAGCAATTTCCCTATTCGGAAATCATGCGCGGCGTGGTGCATTACGAGCCGCGCAAGAAGCGGGGTTAGGGCTCCCTCTGGGAGAGGGCCGGGGTGAGGGAACGAGAGTTGCTCGATCGATGTGGCTTCCCACTCTCCCGACCCCTCCCCCAAAGTGGGAGGGGAGTATTACCCCAACAACTCCAGCACCCGTCGTGCCGCGAATTCCGCCCCCGGCGCGCTCACCGCCGGCTTGGGGGCGCTTGCCCACAATTGCGCCAGCAGCTCGCCCATGCCCTCACTGAACAACCGCTCCTCGTCGATCACCGCCGACCGTGCGTGGCCTTGCAGCCACTCGGCCAGATAGGGGGTTTCCGGCCAGTCCGGGCGGTCGATGTAGAGCACCGGCGCGCCCGCCACCGCCCCTTCCACGAAGCTGCCGTCGCCCACCTTGGTCACCAGGGCGTCGCAGGAGGCCACCAGGTCGATAAACGGCAGGCCGCCGCGGGAGAAAGGGATCATGTCGGCGCGCTCCCCTCCCCAGTCATCAGGCACCAGCCAACTCACCCCGGACTGTCGCGGCAATGCCCGCGCCGCCCGGTAGGCGATGCCACCGAAGCCGATCAGCGCCAGACGTTGCCTGGCCGGCAGTTCCAGGCGCGCCTTCAATTCCGCGCTGCGGTTGATGCCGGTTGCCGCGATGGGCGGGACCGCCACGCCATTTTCCAGCCACGCCATGGGCATGGCCGGCTGCACGCGGAGGAAGGCGCGGGCGGAGGTATAGGCCGCCGCCATTTCCGCCAGCACCCGGTCCATGCCGGGTTGCTCCGCCAGGTAGGCTCCGGCGATGTCCACCCAGTTCAGCGAACACAGGGCCACGGACGGCACGCCGGCCAGGGCGGCGGCGGCCAGGGGCAGGCAGGCGACGTCGCTGAGGACGCCGGAAATCCTTTCCTCGCGCAGCCGGCCGGCTTCCCGCGCCACCCGTTCCGGCCAGCCGCGATGGAAGTTCAGGTAGGCGGCGGTGCTCGTTTCCAGGTCCACGCGCACCGCGTCGTGCATGGCCAGGCCGACATCGGCCGCTTCATGGCGATGCCGGAACGGGGCGTGGATGCGCGCCGCCAGGCGGTCATGGGAAATGCCGCTCCAGACCAGGAATTCGAGATCGGGACGCACGGTGGCGAGGACATTCATGACCGGGGCGGCCTGGGCCAAATGGCCCAGGCCATGATGGCTGATGGCCACCAGGATGCGTGTCACCGGGGCAATTCCTGTTTAAGCAGTTCCTTGAGCAGCGGCAGCGAAGGGGGGCGCTTGCGGCTCAGGGAATAGGTGTCGAGGGCGTCGACCACGGCGAGCAGATGGGGCAGGTCGCGACGCGTGTGGAGGAGCAGGTAGCGGGCCACTTCCTCCGGCAGGCGCATGCCACGGCCTTCGGCGCGCACCGCGAGGGCGGCGGCCTTGTCGGCGTCGGACAGGGGCAGCAGGCGGAACACCAGGCCCTGGGCCAGGCGCGTGGCCAGGTCGGGGCGCAAGGCCAGGCGCGCCGCCGGCTGGTTGCCGCCGGCGAGGATGAGGCCGCCCTGTTCCCGCGCCGAGTTGATCAGATTGAACAGGCGTATCTGGTTGTCGGCATCGAGCGCATCCACGTCGTCTACCGCCAGGGCGGCAATGGGCGGTTCCGGCAGTGGGCCGCGGGCGTCGTGCAGGGGCGCGTTGCCCGCGCCCGCCCAGGCCCGCAGCAGATGGCTCTTGCCCACGCCCGCCTCGCCCCAGAGATAAAGCAGGGGTTCGCGGGCCATGCCGGGTTGCTGATTGCGCACCGCCGCCAGGGCCTCGGCGTTGGGGCCGGGCAGGTAGTTGGCGAAGTCGGGGAGGGAGTCGGGACGGATGTCCAGGATCAGTTGCCGCATGGGCGCGAGTCTATCAAGGCCGCGCTAGAATGCGGCCGCAACACTTTGGGAATGCGCCATGTTCAGAACCCTTTTCCTTATCCTGCTGTTCACCGCCTGCGCCGCCCAGGCGGGCGAGTTGTATCGCTGGGTGGACGAGCACGGTGGCGTGTCCTATTCCGACCAACCGCCGCCGCCCAGCGCGAAGAAGGTGCGGAAAATCCGCGGCAAGGGCAACGTGGTGGAAGTGGACAAGGATTCCTACGAACTCAAGCAGGCGAAACGCCTCACGCCGGTGACCCTGTACGCCACGGCCTGCGGCCAGATCTGCGACCAGGCCACGGACCTGCTGAAGCATCGTGGCGTGCCGTATACGGCGAAGGATCCGTCCAGCGAACCCGAGATCGCGGTGGAATTGAAGAAGCTGACCGGCGCCCTCGACGTGCCGGTGATCGTGGTGGGCGGCAGCCAATACAAGGGTTTCGACGCCACCACCTGGAACCGGCTGCTGGACGCGGCCAACTATCCCAAGGCCGGCGAGGCGAAGGGCAAGTAAGGGTGGGTACGATTTGTCGGGTACGCTGCGCTTTGCCCAACCTGCCACTCGACTCATAAGGAAAACGATATGCGCGGTTTGCTGGGTTGGCAGGGCGCGGCGCCCGAAAACAGCTTCGAGACGATGTGGCGTGGCGCCGGCCGTTCGCCGCCCGCGACCATCGAGCGCCAGGATGGTGGCGACGCGACCCTGGCCGCCTGGGGCGGCAGCCTGTACCGGGAAGCCGGCCTGGACTGCGCCATCGCCGGGCGGCCCTTGTTCGACGATCCCGAATTGCAGGCGCTACCCGCAGCCGTGGCCCTGGCCCGGCTCTGGCGGCGCTACGGCCACGCCGCGCCGGCCCACGTCCACGGCAGTTTTTCCTTGGTGCTGATCGACGGCGACAGCGTATTCCTGGCCCTGGACCGCATCGGCGACCACGCCCTGGCCTTCGCCGCCCGCCCCGGCGCCACCGTGTTCGCCAGCCGCGCCGACCTGGTGGCCGCACACCCGGCGGTGGGCCGGACCCTGGATTCCCAGGGGCTGTTCAACTACCTGTATTTCCACGACATCCCGGCGCCGGGCAGTGTCTATGTCGGGGTGGAGAAGCTCCTGCCGGGACAATGGGCGCTGATCAAGCGCGGCCAGCGGGGTGGCGAAATTAGTCGCGGTTTCTACTGGGCGCTGAAATATCGCGACGAACCGCGCCACGACTTCGCGGAGATGCGGACACGCTTCCTCGACCTGATCCGCGAAGGGGTCACCCGCGCCAGGGGCGGCGACGAAGTGGCCGCCTTCCTCTCCGG
>CAIXFP010000570.1 GCA_903918705.1 uncultured Pseudomonadota bacterium | reverse complement strand
CGCCCGGCCGAAGCGCACCGACAGGTCGATCACCGGCACCACCGCGCCGCGCAGGTTGATCACGCCGCGGATGAAGTTGGGCATCATGGGCACCGTGGTGAGCTGGCCGTATTCGATGATCTCCTTGATGTGCAGGATGCCGATGGCGAACACCTCGCCGCCCAGCATGAAGGTCAGGTATTGCTGGGGTTCCTGGGCGGCGACAACGGTCGCCGCCTGCCCGGCGGTTTTGACGAGTGCGGTCATGGCGCGCTCCTCAGAAACGCACGAAGTCTTGTCCGGGATCCATGCTCACCTTGGGCGCCGCGCGTTTCGCCGGCGCCGCCGGCTTCCTGGAACTCGTATCCCGGCCATAGCTGTCGCTGCCCACCTTGAAGAAGGACATGACCTGCTGCAACTGCTCGGCCTGGCCGCTCAATTCTTCAGATGTGGCCGCGAGTTCTTCCGAGGCGCTGGCGTTCTGCTGGGTGGCCTGGCTCAACTGGCTCATGGCGGAGTTCACCTGGCCCACGCCGCTGGCCTGTTCCTCGCTGGCCGCGGTGATTTCCTGCACCAGGTCCGAGGTCTTCTTGATGGAAGGCACGATTTCGTCCAGCAGCTTGCCGGCGCGTTCGGCCATTTCCACCGAGCCGCTGGCCAGTTCGCCGATTTCCTGGGCCGCCACCTGGCTGCGTTCCGCCAGCTTGCGCACTTCCGCCGCCACCACCGCGAAGCCCTTGCCGTGCTCGCCGGCCCGGGCCGCCTCGATGGCCGCGTTCAGGGCCAGCAGGTTGGTCTGGTAGGCGATGTCGTCGATGATGCCGATCTTGCCGGCGATGCTCTTCATTGCGGACACCGTCTGTTTCACCGCCTCGCCGCCTTCCACCGCTTCCTTGGCCGCCTTGCTGGCCATGCTGTCGGTGACCTTGGAGTTTTCCGTGTTCTGGGCGATGGAGGCGCTCATCTGCTCGATGGACGCGCTGGTTTCCTCGACGCTGGCGGCCTGTTCGCTGGCCCCTTGTGAGAGGCTTTGCGCCGTCGAGGACACCTGGCCGGCGGCGTTGTTGAGGGACTCGGCCGCGCTGTTGACCTGGGAGATAGTCTCGGCCAGTTTCACCACCGAGATGTTGATGGCGTTCTTCAGCGCATCGAAGTCGCCCTGGTAGGACGCCGTGATGCTCTGGGTCATATCGCCACCGGACATGGCTTCCATGATGCGGCGCACGTCGTTGATCGGACCCACCACATTGTCCAGGGTGTCGTTGACCCCGGCCACGATCTTGCGGAAATCGCCCTGGTGCCGGCTGGCGTCGGCGCGGGTTTCCAGCTTGCCGGCCACCGCGGCCGCGGACAGCATGTTGGCGTCCTCCACCAGGTTGTCGACGGCGTCGATACAGGCGTTGAGATTGCCCTTGATGATGTTGTAGTCGCCGCTATAGCTGTCGGTGATCTTGGGCGGGATGTCGCCCTTGGAGATGCGGTCGACGTAGTTGGCGGTGACGTTGAGGGGGTTGACGATGTTGCTGATGGTGTCGTTGACGCCCCGCACCAACTGGTTCCAGCCACCCACGAACATGTCGGCGTTGGCGCGCTTCTTGAGTTCACCGTCGGCGGCGGCCTTGATGATGATGTCGGT
>CAIXFP010000569.1 GCA_903918705.1 uncultured Pseudomonadota bacterium | reverse complement strand
TGCATCGTCGGCACCGACCGCACCGCCGCCAACGGCGACGTCTGCAACAAGATCGGCACCTACCTCAAGGCCCTGGCGGCCCAGGACAACGGCGTGCCGTTCTACGTGGCGGCCCCCGGCCCCAGCATCGATTTTTCCTTGGGCCAAGGCCAGGACATCCCCATCGAGGAACGCGGTGCCGAGGAAGTCAGCAATATCGCCGGACTGGACGAGGACGGCCGGATCGTCACCGTGCGTCTCACCCCCAGCGGCAGCCCCGCCGCCAACCCGGCTTTCGACGTGACCCCGGCGCGCTTGGTGACGGGATTGATCACCGAGCGCGGGGTGTGCGCCGCCAGCCGTGAAGGCTTGGCCTTATTGTTCCCGGAACGGGTGTAGCGCCGGCGCCCCGCCGGCCTGCCGACACCACAGGAGCGAGCATGACTGAACTGTCCGAACTCGTCGCCGCCAGCGCACGCCGCAGCGTGGCCCTGGGGCTCAACCAGGGCACTTCCGGCAATGTCAGCGTGCGAGCTGGCGGGGGAATCTGCGCTTCCGGCGCTGCGGGTGCTTTCATGCTTGACGGGATCGGCGGCCTTCTCATCACCCCGTCCGGGCGCGACATGACTGCCATCGCCGCCGCCGAGATCGTGCCCGTGGCCATGGACGGGAGCCATCCACAAGGCATGAAGCCCTCCAGCGAATGGCGCTTCCACCGCGACATCTACGCCGCCTTTCCGGAAGCGCAGGCCGTGGTGCACGCCCATTCCCCCTTCGCCGTGGCCCTGGCCTGTTTGCGCCGCGACATTCCGCCGTTCCACTACATGGTGGCCATGGCCGGCGGCGACGACATCCGCTGCGCGACTTATGCCACCTTCGGCACCCAGGCCCTGTCCGACTCCGTGCTCGCCGCCCTGGAGGGGCGCCGCGCCTGCCTGATGGCCAACCACGGCCTGCTCGCCTGGGGACGAGGCCTGAATGCCGCCCTCGCGCTGGCCGTGGAAGTGGAGGCCCTATGCGGCCAATACCTGCGCGCCTGCCAGGTGGGCGCGCCGGTGCTGCTGTCGGCCGCCGAGATGGCCGAGGTGTTGGAGAAATTCAAGGACTACGGGACCAGGGATTGATCCGCCTGTTGTCCTGGCTGCTGCTTCTGGCCACGCTGACCCTGGGCAGCCTGGCCGTGCTGCTGTTCCTGGCTACCTCGCCCGCGCCGGAAATCGAACGGCCCGCCACCCTGAGCCTGACCGACCTGGATCGCGGCCGCCGCATCGCCAAATCGCTGGACCTCGATCATGTGCGGGAAGGTGAGGAACGCACCCTGCGCTTCGAGCAGGAGGACCTGGAAGTCGCCCTCAACTGGCTGCTGGGCAACCTGGGCCGGGGCGGCGCCGACGTGGCCATCGACGGCCGCGGCCTGGAATTGCGCGCCAGCCTGCGCTTGCCGCCCTGGCCGCGCTATCTCAATCTCGACCTGGTGTTGCGTCCGGATGGGGCTTTGCTGGCGCCCACCGCCCTGCGCCTGGGCAAGGTGCCCCTGCCCCCCGTACTGACCGGCCGCCTCCTGGGCACCCTGCTGGCCATGTCGCCGGCGGCGGAGCAATACCGGGTGATCCACGACATGGTGCGCCAGGCCCGCCTGGGGCCGGGCCATCTGAGCCTCACCCTGGCCTGGCGCGGCGCCGCCCTGCAGCAGGCCATGCGCGACACCGGCTGGAACCCGGCCGGAATGGCCGGCGCGGATCTGGAGCCCTACCACGACCGCCTGGCGGCGACTCCCGGCCACGATTTCGCCACCCTGCTCGGAGCCGCCTTCGCCCTGGCCCGGGAGCGCTCGCGCACGGGCGACCCGGTGGCGGAAAACCGCAAGGCGATCACCGCCCTGGCCGAAACCGCCATCGGCGGCCGGCTCTATGCCACTTCCCGGGAAAAGCCGCTACGCAAGCTCGGCGCGAATCTGGCCCACCGCGAGGATTCCGCGCAACACTTCAGCCTCTCCGCTTTCATCGCGGTGACCGGCGGCAGCGACGTGGCGGATCTGGCCGGCCTCTACAAGGAGACCCGCGACGAACTTTACGGCAGCGGTTTTTCCTTCAACGATCTGGCCGCCGACAAGGCCGGCACCCGCCTGGGCGAGCTGGCCACCCGCTCGCGGGAGACGGCGCGGCGGGTGCAGCAACGACTTGCCGGCAGCCATGAGGAAGCCCTGTTCTTCCCGAAGATCGCGGATATGCCGGAGAACATGAATTCCTCCCAGTTCCGCCAGCGTTTCGGCGGCGTCGGCGCCCCCGCCTACGTGCGGGAAATCCGGGAGATCGAAGCCCGCATCGCCCGCCTGCCCCTGTATCGGGAGCCGTGACCGTGCTGCCCCTGGAAGCCCGTTTCCACGCCCTGGGCGATCTGCTCGACGCGCACGCGGCACTGTGGCGACCGCTGCCTTTCCACGAGCCGCGCCCGGCCTGGTGCATGCGTTATCCCGGCCTGGCGACCCGCCTGCTGGCCCTGGACGATGCCGCCGTGGAGCGACTGGCCGACGACAACCACGCCCTCATCGACTGCGTCGTCCGCGCCTTTCCCGCCCTGACCGCGCTGCACCGACTGATCGATCTGCCGCGCGCCACCCGGCCCGCGCCCGCGGTCGCCCACCTGGACTGGCGCGTGCCCGGACGCAAGCAGGCGGAGATCACCGCCTTCGCCGCGGCGCTGCCGGACGTCGCGGCCCCCATTCTGGAATGGTGCGCCGGCAAGGGCCACCTCGGTCGCCTGCTCGGGCGGCTGCGGCGGCAACCGGTCTTGAGCCTGGAATGGGACGCCGGCCTGTGCGCCGCCGGAGCCGAACTGGCGGACCGCGCCGGCGTGGTGCAAGACTTCATCGCGCTTGACGCGCGTGCCGCCGCCGCCGTGGCATATCTTCCCGGTCGCCATGGCGTCGCCCTGCATGCCTGCGGCGAACTGCACCTGGCTCTGCTACGCGGAGCGGTGGCCGCCGCCAGCCCGGCTGTGGCCCTGTCGCCCTGCTGCTATTACCGCATCGCTTCCGCCCGCTACGAGCCCCTCAACCCGGATGCCGGACTCTCCCTGAGTCGCGATGAACTGCATCTGGCGGTGACCGATACCGTGGCAGCCGGAGCGCGCGACCGCCGCCTGCGCGACCGCGCCATGGCCTGGAAACTGGCCTTCCTGGAGCTGCGCGCCGCCGCCGGCATCCCCCGCGGCAAGACCTTCAAGCCGATTCCATCGGCCTGGTACGCGGACGGCTTCGCGGCCTGGCTGGCGCGGGTGGCCCGGCGCGAAGGCGTGCCCTTGCCCGACCCGGCGGATTGGCTGGCGCTGGAACGGCGTGGCTGGGAGCGACAGCGCGAGGTGCGCCGCCTCGACCTGCCGCGCCTGGCCTTCCGGCGCGCCCTGGAGGTCTGGCTGGCGTGCGACCGGGCCCTGTACCTGGAACGGCATGGTTACCGGGTGGAATTGTCCGAGTTCTGTCCGCGCCGGGTGACGCCGAGGAATTTGCTGATTTCGGCTAAGCGGGATGCCCGAGCTACAGGGGGCGGGCAGTAACGAGATTATCGCAGCCGCGCGCCCGATCCGATTCAAGCGCTAGGTGGTCGCGCAGCCGGGCGAGGGAATCGCCGGAAGCGAGCATGGCCGCGAGGGGGCTCTCGCCCCGCAGGGTGGAGCAGGGCTGGCGCAGCCAGGTCCGCATAACGTGCGGATCGTCGGCGAAGCGCAGGCGCAGGGCCTTGTTGATCGCCAGGAGATGCCGGAACCGCGCCAGCACCGCATCGGACAGGGCGGCGCCGTCCTGGATCTGGCCCAGGGTGCGGGCGTCGACCCCGAGCAGGGCGGCTTGCTCCGCCGCATCCAGATCCCAGCCCTTGCCCAGACGCAACAGGGCATCGCTGGCGGCGCTGGGAACGGCGACGTCGTGGGCGTCGAGCTGGGTGAAGGCGCTGCCGCAAAGGTCGTAGCCTTCCAGACGGCGGCGATGGCGCAGGCGGCGCACCGCCTCGATGCCCTGTTCGTAACTCGCCAAGGGTTTCTGCTGGACCCGGCCGTTCTTCTCGCCGCAATCCCCGGAAGCGGTCACCAGCATCCAGCCGCCGAACAGGTCGGGAGTCAGCAGCGCCGTGTGATAGTGGCGCGCGGTCTTCCAGCGGAGGGTCAGGGGCTGTTTCATGGCCTCACTATAGGGGGCGGGCCCGTGAGTCTACAAGTCAGGTCATACATGCTTCCGATTTTGCGGGCAGGGGATTAGCATGCCTGCCGCACCGCACAACCCCGTAGGAGACGGTCATGCCGCAAACCAAGATCCTGCTCGACGAGAGCGATATCCCCACCCACTGGTACAACGTGGTCGCCGACATGCCCAACAAACCGGCGCCGCCCCTGGGGCCGGATGGCAAGCCGGTGGGGCCGGAAGCGCTGGCGCCCATCTTCCCGATGGCGCTGATCGAACAGGAAGTGTCGGGTGAACGCTGGATTCCCATTCCCGAACCGGTGCGCGAGATTTATCGCCTCTGGCGGCC
>CAIXFP010000568.1 GCA_903918705.1 uncultured Pseudomonadota bacterium | reverse complement strand
TGATCGCCGCGTAGCGGGCGATGGCGCGCAGGTGCAGGGCCTCGTCGCGGCTTTTCAGGCGGGCTTCCGAGAGGGCGCGTTCCAGGTGGTAATGGCAGACGTAGTTGCCGCGCCCCTTGAGCAGGGCGATGGTGACCGGCCGGCTCAAAGCGTCGCGCACCGCGGGAATGTCTCGGTGGAACAACTGGTCCTGCAGGGTCTTGGTGCCGGTGGAGACGATCACCTTGCCGCCGAACAGCAGGGCGGGAATCAGGTAGGCCAGGGTCTTGCCGGTGCCGGTTCCGGCTTCCGCCACCAGGCGGCCGCGAGCCTCCAGGGTGGAAAAAATCCGCCGCGCCATCTCAAGTTGTTGCTCGCGTGGCCGATACTCAGGAATCACTGTCCCGAGGGGGCCGCTGTCGGTGAAGAATTCATCCAGGGTCATGCGGCGAGTTTATCCGAGGCGGGACAGGCCAAGACGCGAAGAAATCAAGGAGTTGCGATGCGTTGGTATCTGTTCCTGATCCTGTTATGTCTGGGCATCTCCGCGCATGCGCAGCCGGTGGAACTGGTCATGCCCAACCGACTGGCGGCCAAGGCCGAATACATCAAGGGCAACCCGGACCAGCCCGCCGTGATCCTGCTGCACGGGTTTCTTCAGACCCACGAATTCCCCACCATTCACAGCCTGATGGAAGGCATTGCCCAGAGCGGCTACACCGTGCTGGCGCCCACCCTAACCCTGGGCGTGCCCCACCGCCAGCAAAGCATGGCCTGTGAGGCCATCCATACCCATACGCTAGAGGACGTGACGGGTGAAATCGGCACCTGGGTGAAATGGCTGAAAGCCCGCCATGGCGGCGCCATCATCCTGCTCGGCCACAGCCTCGGCAGCGTGGAAGCCCTGGCCTACCTGTCGGAACGGCCCGACCCGGCGATCACCCGCTTCATCGGCGTGAGCCTCATCGACGGGCAGCTCAGGATGCCCCCCGCGGACACCGCCAAATTTCTGTCCGAGCTGCGCCATGCGGTACATACCGGCGAGCCCCGCGTCGTCACCCATCAGTTCTCCTTCTGCCGGAAATATCAGGCCACGCCGGCCAGCCTGCTGTCCTACGTGGAATGGACGCAACAGAAGGTGCTGGCGGCCAGTGCCCGGCTACCCATCCCCAGCCTGTTCATCATGGGCGGCCGCGACGAGCGTATCGACAACAACTGGGTGGACAAGCTCAAGGCCCACAACCGGGTCACGGTCATCCCCGGCGCCAACCACTTCATGGACGGCGAGCATGAATTCGATCTGCTCGACCTGGTTCTGGCGGAATTGAAATCGTGATGAAACCGCTCAGCATCGTCCGGCTGACCGGCCTGTTCATCGCCGCGGTCGCCGGCCTGATTTTGTTGCTGAGCGGCTACTTCTGGCTGGAGATCGAGCGGGTATCCACGCAAATCAGTCTGCGCGAGGCGGCCACGGCCCACAGCGAGGTGCAGGAAGGACTGGCCGAGATGCAGCGCCACGACTTGGACATGGCGCGAACCTTGGCCCTCTGGGATGAAACCCGGCAACAACTGTCTTCACCCGACTATTACGCACTCTGGCGGGATAACCGGGTGCGCGACGCCGGCATGGTGAACGATCAGGTGGAGGGGGTCGGCCTTTACGACAAACAAGGCCGCCTGCTCGCCCCGCCGGCACCAGGCCACCCCATGCCGGCCAGCCTGCCCGGTCGCGCCCCCCTGACCCTGTTGCAGCAGGAGGACGGGCGCAGCCACTTTGCCGTCTTCCAGCCGGTGTATGCCGATCCTGGCGGCGGCATTCTGCTGGGTTATGTCGGCATACGTTTCGATTTCATCGGCGAATTGCGCCGCGCTCGCGCCTACCAATACGCCAACCTGGCCAAGTTGCGCGTCGAGATGCCGGAAGGCAGCACGGTGGCTCTGACCCAGGCCATCGATCATCTTAAATTCGCCACTCACCTGAACCCGGACCTGGCGGCCTTCCATGACATTTTTGTCGCTTCCCTGGTCCGTCTGCTGTTCCTCATCCTGGTCCTGCTATTCCTCACCGCCTGGCTGCTCGGGCGCTTGCTGGTGCGGCCGCTGCGCGCGCTGTCCGCCGAGATCGACGCCATGCGCGAACCGGGCGGCAGCCTGTCGCGCAAAGCCAGCCCGGCCTCCCCCCTGCCCATCCTGGAACTGGAGAACGTGCATCATTCCTTTAACGACTACCAGGCGCGGTTGGCGGAACTGCACAACAGCCTGGCGCAGAACAGCCGCGATTTTCACGACCAGGCGCGGCGCGATGCCCTCACCGGCGCCTTCAACCGGCGCGCCTTCGACGAGGACTGGCAATCCCTGGGCGAAGACCGCCGCCTTGGCCGGGTGGCCCTGCTCCTGTTCGATTGCGACCATTTCAAGGCGATCAACGACACCTACGGCCACCAGGTCGGCGACCAGGTGATTCAGAACATCGCCACGGCCCTGCACACCGCCCTGCGCGCCAACGACCGCCTGTATCGCCTGGGCGGCGACGAGTTCGCCACCATCCTGCAGGAGGCGGATGCCCATCGTGCCGAAATGGTGGCGGAACGCTGCATCGAACATGTGCTGGGCCAGGATTTCCGGCAATACGGCATGAACGAGCCCACCACCATCAGCATCGGCATCGCCCTCTCCGATGGCGACGGCATCGCCCTGCACGAACTCCAGAAACGCGCCGACCTGGCCATGTACACCGCCAAGCGTCCGGGCAGCCGCAAGCTGGTGTTCTATCGCGAGGACATGGGCGGCATGGCGGCCCTGTTGGGCAATCGGGAAATCAGCGCGGTGTTCCTGGCCATCGAGAACCCCGACCTGATCGAACTGCACTACCAGTGGTGATGA
>CAIXFP010000567.1 GCA_903918705.1 uncultured Pseudomonadota bacterium | reverse complement strand
GTTTGCGAAGCGGGCAGGACGAACAGGTTGTCGCAGTGCTTGTCCTTGATCAGGGCGCGGGACAGGGCCGCATCGCCGTTGATGACGTTGATGATGTCGAACACCACCCGGCGTTCGCAGCCCATGATCAGGTCCAGGTTGCGCAGGCCCACGTCGAAGTCGATCACCACGGTCTTGTTGCCGCGCAAAGCCAGTCCACTGGAGAAACTGGCGCTGGTGGTGGTCTTGCCCACCCCCCCCTTGCCGGAGGTCACTACGATGACTTTAGCCACTTGTTTTTCATCCTCGCCAAAAAAGTTCCGCATTATCGCCGCACTGGGCGTTTCTAGGCGCGCATCGGCGCCAGGGGGTTGAGGCTGATGCGCTCTCCTTCGAGATAGACCTGGACCGGCTTGCTTTGCAGGGAAGCCGGCAGGCCATGCTCGAAAACCTGGAACAGCCCGGCAATGGACACCAGCTCCGCCTCCATGCACTGGGCGAAGATGCGCGCCGAGGCGTCGCCGCGCGCACCCGCCAGGGCTCGTCCGCGCAGGGGGGCATAGACGTGGATGTCGCCGTCGGCGATCAATTCCGCGCCGGCGTTGACGATGGCCAGCACTACCAGATCGCCGCCCTCGGCGTAAACGCGCTGGCCGGCGCGCACCGGTTTGTCCACCACCAGGGTGGGTCGGCGCGCCGGAACGGCGGCGACCACAGGTGCCGGCGCGGGCGCGGGGATGGCGGCGGGCGCGGGCTGCGGTTCCGATGCCCTGGCTGCCTCCGGGGCCGCTGCTTCCGCCGGAGCATGCTTGCGCGAACCCCGCGCCGGGACTTCGGGAAACAGGCCGATGCCGCTGGCCCGTGCCGCCTCGCGCTGAGCCGGAGAGCCTCCCAGGATGCCGGCGATGGCCATGCCGCAACTGCGCATGAAGGCGGCAAGATGGGCGAAATCCGGCATGGCTTCGCTTTCGGCGATGCCCGCCAGGCCGAGCACCACCGGAGCGCCAGCAAAGAAATCCGGCATCTGGGCGAGATGGGCCTCCAACTGGGCCTTGAACAGCGCCATGTCCGGCGACATGACGTGGAGCACGAACAGGGGCAGATTGGCGTTCTTGATCTTGAAGGCCGGGGTGTCTGGGGTCATGAGTGGGGGCAACCGGCGAAAGGTGGCGAATTATCCGTTAATGAGAGGTTTCAGTGCGGATTCGATGCGAGCCAGAGCAGCCCGGATACGTTCGGCGGAGGTGGTGTAGGCGAAGCGCACGTGGCGCCGGGCATCATGGCCGCCGAAATCCGTGCCTGGCGTGATGGCCACGTCCGCCTCCAGCAGGAGTTTTTCGGCCAGGGCTTCGCTGTCCAGTCCGAAGCGCGCGATGCCGGCGTATACGTAGAAAGCCCCTTGCGGTGCCACCGGCAGATCGAAACCCAGACGGGAGAGTTCCGGCAGCAGGAGGTCGCGGCGCATGCCGAGTTCGGTCTTGCGGGCTTCCAGCAGCGGCCGCGTGTCGGGTTGCAGGGCGGCGAGAGCGGCATGCTGGGCCACGGTAGGCGGCGCAAGGAACAGGTTCTGCGCGAGGCGGTCAATGGCCGGGATCAGTGCCTCGGGTGCTAGCAGCCAGCCCAGGCGCCAGCCGGTCATCAGGAAATACTTGGAGAAGCTGTTGATGACGATGACGTCGTCGCCCAGGACCGCCGCGCTGGGTTCGACCCTGTCGTAGATCAGCTCGTGATAGATTTCGTCCACGATCAGCCAGCCGCCACGCGCCCGCGCCACCTCACGGATGGCTGCCAGTTCCGCCGCCGCGATCAGCGTGCCGGTGGGGTTGCCCGGATTGGCCACCAGCACGCCGCGGGTACGCGGCCCCCAATGCCTTGCCACAAGCTCAGCGGTCAATTGGAAGGCGGACTCCGGCCCCAGCGGCACCCCCACGCCGCGCGCTTCCACCACCCGGGCGAAATGGCGGTTGCAGGGATAGCCGGGGTCCGCCAACAGGACTTCGTCGCCCGGATCGAACAGGGCCGCCATCACCAGCAGCAGGGCGCCGGACGCGCCGGTGGTAACGGCGACCCGGCCGGGAGAGACATCGACGTCGTGGCGCTCACCGTAATAGCCGGCGATGGCTTCCCGCAGCGCCGGCAGCCCCAGGGCCGGGGTGTAGTGGGTGTGGCCGGCACGCAGCGCGGCGATGCCCGCCTCGACGATGGGCTCCGGGGTGGGGAAGTCCGGTTCACCCACCTCCATGTGTACGATGTCGCGCCCCTCCGCCTGCAACGCCCGTGCCCGCGCCAGGATGGCCATGACGCGGAAGGGCTCGATGTCGGCGGCGCGGCGAGCGGTTTCCAAGCTGGGTTCCTTGATGGGTGGCCGCCTGTTGCGTGGGCATCGTGCCTGCGTCGGCGCCAATCGCGGGCGCCCGCGCTACAGATGTTTCTCGATGAATTCCCGCACGAAGTGTTCCGGCTTGGCTGAGTGGAAGCGGTCCACTTCCTCGCCGTTCTTGTACAGGATGACTGTGGGGAAGCCACGGGCGCCATGGCGGCCGGCGATCTTCATGTTGTCGCCCTCGTCCACTTCCACCTTGGCCAGGCGAACCTTGCCACCGTAGCTAGGAACCACCTTCAACAACACCGGGGTGAGAAAGTGGCAGGGACCGCACCAGTCGGCCCACATGTCCACCAGCACGAGCCGTTCCTTCGAAGCTTCCACCACGTCGGCCTCGAAGTGGTGGGTGTCGGTGTCGAATACGCACTGGTCACACACCGCGTGCTCGTGCTGGTGATCATGAATTTGTAACGTCATAGAAGCGCTCCATGGGGTCTTGCCGGTAGAACCGGCGCATCTGATCGTAAACCGCCGGATAGGCCTCGACGAGGGCCTCCGGCAAGTCAAAAAAATATTCGGTGAGCACGGCGAAAAATTCGGCAGGGCTTTCACCGGCATAGGGGTCGATCTCGGTTTCCTCACCGGCGTCGACGCGGTGGCGGAAATTCTGGTAGGCCGGCTCGAAGGCCGCCGCCCAGTCCGCCACCTTCATGTCGTTGTGCGGGGGGGGCAGGCCGTCGACGCCGCCACTGCCTTTGCCATTTGCCATGTCCAGTTTGTGGGCGAATTCATGGATCACCACGTCGTAGCCTTCACCGCGCCCGGACCACTTCAGGTCGTCCAGGGACAGGATCAGCGGTCCGCCTGCCCAGGCCTCGCCACTACGCACATGGTGCATCTGGTGGACCACGCCGTGGGCATCCATTTCCTCGGCTTTGTGGATGAACTGGGCCGGGTAAAGCACCACTTCCTGCCAGCCCTGGTACCAGGACACGCCCAACTTGACGATGGGCAGGGCCGCATGCAGGGCGATGGCGGCGATGTCGGCGCCCGTGGGCTGGGCATCCGCCACGGGGGTGAAGGTCTTGTCGGCCAGGAGTTGTTCGGCCAGGGCTCGCAGGCGGAGCAGTTCATCTTCCTTGAACCCGGCGAACAGCGCCACGCCCGCGGCCTCGTGCCAATCCGCGGCGGTCGGCATCGGTACCGCTTGCGGCCTGGCGAAGAGGGTACCGAAGAAGCGCTTAGCCATGCGGCACCATGGCAGGAAATCCGCGAGCGGAGTGTCGGACAGCAGGCCGTCGATTGGACTGACGCGGGCATCGAAATTGGGTAGCGCCGAGTTCCCGTGCACGGTCGGCAACCCTCATGGCATTGCCGGGAATGGGCGCGCCCTCGCGACGCTGCGCCCCATGGACCAGGGCAAAGAGGTGGCGGGAGCGGTGCTGCCGGGTACCACCTGCACACGCATTACTCACGCTATCACCTGCTTGCCCGCAATTTGACGGCGGCGATTATAGCGTGGGCCTGGTAGCCGTTAACTGACCGTCGCTCACGCTGGCTGCGCGCCATGCGCATTAGTTTGATCGGGCGAACCACCACGTTCGGCAATGTGTTCGGAATGGTCTGATCGGCTTTATGAAACGGCTTCATCCATGCCACACATGCACCAACGAGCACCACGTTTGCCTGTCCCTCCCGGCCCCAGTATTCCACTCGGATGATTCCGGAGTAGTTGACGTGGTCCTGAAGCCCAGGCGGCTTTTCACTGGAACTGGTAGCCCATGCGCAACCCGCCCCAATGACGTCCTTTCACCATGATGGGCGCGGAGAGATCTTTCATGAGTACGTACTTGCCCCCACCCATGTCGCGCCGGTAAGACTGCAGGAGAAAGGGTTTTTCATTGCGGCCGGCGGCCAGACCGGTACGATCATTGAATATGCGACGATTGCGGCAATTCGCCGCATTCCACTCCGGGCTGCGGCCCTGCGGCTTGGAAAACTTCAGGTTGTGGGTGGGTAGGTAACCATTGCGGTCCACCGCCGCGCAGAAAGCCACTCGCGCCGATATATTCAGCAGATCTTCCTGTAGGGCCGGCAGCACCCGATCGGTGAATGCCACGTAGCGTGTCGTGTGCTGCTGTGGATTGCTGCCGGGAACCGGCTGGTAGTGATCATCGAACAACTCTTCGAGCGTGATGCGACCGCTGTCGATGGCCTCATCGAAAAGCAGGCTGATCCTTGCGGCCGCATCGATCACCGCGCTGATATAAGGCGTATCCTCGGTTTCCACCCCACTCGCCGCAGTGATCTCGATCAGGTTTTCGCTCAGCCCAAGCAAGGCCTGTGCGCGCCCGCGCGATGATTCCAACGTGGCGGACGACGCGGCCACATCCTTGTCCAGAATTTGAACGGCGTTCAGTACCGTGTTGCATGCGGCCAGATTACCGTCAGCCTGGCCGGCCATGCTGTGTATCTTGTCGGCCACCGCGCCGAAGGCACTGCGAAATGCGCTGAGTGCGGCATCAACGGCTTCTTCCGCGCCCCCCTGCCTTCCGCCATGTTCCGACTCGACCTCCTTGGCCAAGGCCTCCACGCGCTGATCCAGTCGCGACACCGTCGTGGTGATCAGCCGACTGGACGCCTGCACCCGCTGCGCCAGATCCTTGACGGCGTCGGCCACCACCCCGAAGCCCTTGCCTGCCTCTCCGGCACGGACGGCTTCCACCGATGCGTTGAAAGCGACTATACGAGTTTGAAAGGCAATTTGGCCTATTTCCTCCGCGGCTTGCGCCACCTGTTTGAGGGCCACGCCAACGCTGGATATGCCCTGTTCCACGCGGCTAACCGCGCTGGCAAGCATGCGTGTGTCGGAGAGCGCCGATTCCACGCTATCGCGCGTCTTGCTCGCCAGTTGCTCAGCTTCCCGCGCCTGATGCTGAATGGATCGATTCGATGCAACCATGCCACGAACATCCTCGACCAGGCTGTTGAAAGCCTTGCCTTGACTACGGTTGATGGCCCCAAGATCTTCCAGTGCACCTGCAATATCGGCGGCCTCGCGACCAAGGCCGCCTGCTCTAAGGGCAAACTCGGCAAGAGTGGCTTCGTTAGTGGCAAGCTTGGTGGGCATGGCATGCATTTCGGAGGTGAGGGTACAACCCATATCGGCCTGAAGCGCTGACACTTTAGGGCGCTTGGAAAAGTCCACCAGGCAACGGAAGGCTGGAAAACGCAGACTTCATAAGCCCCATGCCCGGATAATTTACACGCGCTTTACGGACTAAATTTTCCAAAATGCTGCGGCGCGCAATCTCCAGACCAATAGGCTATTGAAAAATAAGGGGAAATAAGTTATATTAGAAAGCTCTAATATTTGTTCGAGAGAGGAGCGAATATGTTTGGCATGTACAACATCAAGGAACTGGACGTCGATTCCCTGGACGCCAAGAAAGAAGAGATCCACCTGATCGATGTGCGCACAGAAGGTGAGGTTTCGCGTGGTGTAATCAGCGGGGCAATCCACATACCGCTGCACCTTCTACCATTGCGTGCCACGGAAATTCCCCAAGATCGCCCCGTGGTGTTGTACTGCAACTCGGGCGCCCGCTCTGCACAAGCATGCGCCTTCATGGCAGCCAGGGGCTACGACAACCTGCATAATCTGTCTGGCGGCATCATGGCCTGGGCACGCTCCGGCAAGCCACTCGCGACCTTGATCTGACGTATATTTCCAAGACGGATGGCAACTTGACCCCGGTCATGTCGCCTCGTTGCAATCTCCAGGTAAGCGGTATAAATTACGCCGGCTTTTTTCAGCACTTGCTAATTTTCTGAAGGAACAACCATGAATTTCGACAAAGACCTCGACGCTCGCGGCCTCAACTGTCCGCTGCCCATCCTGCGCTGCAAGAAGACCCTGAACGAAATGACTTCCGGCCAAGTCCTGAAAGTGACCTCCACCGATCCGGGTTCCGTCAAGGACTTCGCCGCTTTTGCCAAGCAGACCGGCAACGAACTCCTGTCCTCCGCCGAAGCGGGTGGTGAGTACACTTTCTTCATCAAGAAGAAATAAGCAACTCTTGTCAACAACCACGTTTCGAGAGGTGGTGTGATGGACGATACAAAGAAGCTGGCGATTATCGCGACCAAGGGCACCCTGGACAGATCGG
>CAIXFP010000566.1 GCA_903918705.1 uncultured Pseudomonadota bacterium | reverse complement strand
TCCAGGGCGCCGGGGGCCTCCAGGGCGCGCACGTCGTTGATCATGTCGGCCCCGGCGGCCAGGGCAGCCCGCATCACCTGCGGCTTCATGCTGTCCACCGACACGGCGGCGCCGCAGTCGCGCAGGCCTTCCACCACCGGCAGCACCCGGTCCAGTTCTTCCTGGAGCGACACCGCCATCGCTCCGGGCCGGGTGGATTCGCCGCCGATGTCGAGGAGATCCGCCCCGGCGTCCCGCAGTTCCAGTCCGTGGGTGATGGCCCGTCGGGCGGTGAGGTAGCGGCCACCGTCGGAGAAGGAATCCGGCGTGACGTTGATGATGCCCATGACCCGAGGCCGCTCCAGCCCAAACCGGAAGCGGCCGCAGGAAAACCAAGTCCGGTTCAGAGCGTCTGGTCCAGCCACGCGCGTACCAGGGCGATCACGTCGGTTTCCCGGCCTTCATAGAAATGGTCGGCAGCCGGCAGCATGACGTGTCGCGACGCGGGATTCGCCAGGGTGCGCTGGTGCGCGGGCAGAAAACTCAATACCTGGGGAAGATCCCGCTCGGCATGAACATCCAGGATCGGCAGCGAGACGCCCTTGAAATCGTCGTTGCCCATGGACAGGGCGGCCCAGGTGTTCACCGGGGCGTCCGGATGGGCCAGCAGATAGGCGTGAACCATGCGCCCGCCCAGGCTGTGGGAAACCAGAGCAATCCGCGCGTAGCCCTTGGCCTGAAGCCAGGCCACCGCTGTGGCGATGCGCTCGCCCGCCTCGGGAAAGGTGGGCACATAGGACTCGGGCGCTGCATCGGCGGCCAGCACCGGCATCTGTAGCGAAAGCGTCGCATAGCCGGTTTCCGGCAGGTGGCCGCGCAGGGCGCCGACGATGCCCCAGTCCGGATGCACGCCGCTGCCGTGCACCAGGATGACGGCACCGCGCGGCTTCTCCGCCGCGCTGTAAAGCGCGAGAAAGCGATGGCCGCCAGCTTCCAGCCAGACCGGGTCGGCGTCGAGCAGGGCGGGCAAAATCTCGTCCGCCCAGCGTTGTTCCCGGCCGTAGTCGGCGGCCTGGGCCAGCGGGACGCCAGCCAGCAGTGTCAGCAGCAATAGGACACGAAGCATGGTTCATCTCCTGAAACGTCGGGCCGTGCATCATGGTGCACAGACTGGGAGCTGAAAAAAACGCGCCGACCCGGAAGTCGGCGCGTGGAGAAGCGAGCACGGCTGGGAGTTGGTCAAGTCCACTCCCGCCGCGAGCGCGTCATTTCGAGTAGCTCAGTGGGCCTGCACGCCCGGCCCGAAGAAGCGGTAGCCCATGCGCATCTGGCGGCTGCGCTCGAAGCGCTTCTTGTCGGTGCCGCCGGCGAAGCTGGCGGCGATGCCGCTGAAGGCCTTCTCCGCCCAGGCGCCGTCCATGAGCAGATCGGACACGCCTTCGGCCCAGCGCAGCTTGTCGTTGGCGGAAGCCAGCCTGGCGCCGCAGGCAGTCATCAGCGGGGCGATCTCGGACACGGGCAGCTCGTAGGACTTGAGGCGCGTGGCCAGTTGCACGCAGGCATCGCCCGACATGCAGGCGGCCACGGCCTTGCCGAACAGCTCGTTGGCCTTCGCGTTGTCGCCGATGTCGCGGTACAGCTTGGCGGTGTGGGCCAGGGCGTAGTGGTCCTGGGCGCGGGCCGCGGCGCCATCGAGCATCTTGGCGGCCATTACGGAATCCCCCAGGGCGGTCTGCACGGTCTCGGCCATCTTGGTGTAGTCGTAGGGGTTGTCGCCCAATTCGCGCTCTTCCGCGAACACCCGGGCGCGGGCCTTGCCGTATTCCGCGTCTTTCAGTTCGGTGGCGCAGGTCATGATGATTTCGCGGAACCAGACGAAGTCGGCGGCGGAAGCCACGCTCTCGTCCAGCAACTTGCCCAGCCAGTGTTTGTCGCCCAGGCGGTCGACGGCCAGGATCAGGGGCTTGAAGCGGGCGAAGTGGAAAGAACCTTCACCACGCATGATGTCCTCGGCGGAGCCCAACAGCTTGGCGGCGTAGGAGGCGTCGTCCAGTTCCGCC
>CAIXFP010000565.1 GCA_903918705.1 uncultured Pseudomonadota bacterium | reverse complement strand
TTCGAGACCACCAAGACGCCAATGTACGCCGCCGACGGCCGCCTCATCGGCGTGCTAGGCATCTCCCACGACATCAGCCCCGCCCGCGCGGCCCAGAAGGCGCTGGAAGAATCCGGTAAACGCCTGCGCAAGCTCATGGGGGTTTCCCGCGACGGTATTGCCATCATTGATCAGGAACACCGGGTCATCGAAGCGAATCAGCGCTTTGCCGAACTGCTGGGCTATGGCGAAGACGAGTTGCTTGACCTGCATACCTGGGATTGGGAAGCCAGCCTCAGCGAGGCCGACATTCGCCGCCAGTTCGCCGATCTCAGCCGGATCAATAGCACTTTCGAGACCCGGCATCGGCGCCGCGACGGCAGCATCTACGATGCCGAGGTAAGCGCCAGCGGTGCCGTCATCGACGGTGCCAACGTAATTTTCACCGCCACCCGCGACATCAGCGAGCGCAAGGTGGCGGAGCGCGCCCTGCGTGCAAGCGAGGCGCGCTTCCACGCCCTGTTCGACGGCATGGCGGAAGGCGTGGCCCTGCATGAACTGGTCGGCGACGAGAACGGTCTGCCGGTGGACTACCGCATCGTCGAGGTCAACCGCGCCTACGAGGAAATTCTCGGCGTCGAGCGTTCCATGGTGCTGGGCAAGACGGCCCGGATGGCCTATGGGGTCGAGCAGCCTCCCTATCTGGTGGAATACGCCAACGTGGTGGCGCACCAGCAACCCCGCGCCTTCGAGACCTACTTTGCGCCCCTGGACAAACACTTCGCGATTTCCGCCGTGCCCTGGCGCGAGCAGGGCTTCGCCACCCTGTTCAGCGACATCAGCGACCGGGTGAGGGCGGAGCTGGCCCTCAAGGAAAGCCAGGAACGACTTTCCGCCCTGTTCCAGCAGGCGGCCGACGGCATCGTCCTGATCGACACGGAAACCCTGGGCTTCACCGAGTTCAACGATGCCGCCTGTCGTTCCCTGGGCTACAGCCGGGCGGAATTCGCCGGCCTGAACCTGTTGCGGGTCAACGACATGGCGGAGGCCGAGATCCGGGCCACCCTGGAACGTGTCGTGGCCGCCGGCGGCGCGGATTTCGAGACCGTCCACCGGCACAAGGACGGCAGCCCACGCAACATCCAGGCCAGCAACCGGGTGGTGCGCACCGGCGGGCACCTCTACCTGGTGGCCATCTGGACCGACATCACCCAGCAGAAACTGGCCCGGGCACACCTGGCGGAAAGCGAGGAGCGTTACCGCATCCTGGCCGACTACTCCACCGACTGGCAGTACTGGCTGGGTCCGGATGGCCGCTATCTCTACGTATCGCCCGGCTGCGAACAAATCAGCGGCTATCCGGCCCAGGCCTTCATGGCGGACGCCGGCCTGATGCGGGCCATCGTGCACCCCCAGGATCGCCCGCAATGGGAAGCGCACTGGCGGGAGATTCATGACAATCGAACCATCCCGCCCCATGCCTTCATGGAATTCCGCATCGTCACCCAATCGGGCCAGGTACGCTGGATCGAGCACCAATGCCAGGGTGTGACCAGCAGCAACGCGGAATACCGGGGTCGCCGCGGGGTCAACCGCGACGTCACGGAACGCCGGGCCATCCTGCGGGAACTGGAACAGCACCGGGAACACCTGGAAGCCCTGGTGGCGCGGCGCACCAGCGAACTGGAGGCCGCGCGGGAACGGGCGGAGCAGGCCAACCGCGCCAAGTCCACCTTCCTGGCCAACATCAGCCACGAAATCCGCACGCCGATGAACGCCATCATCGGCCTCACCCACCTGCTCCGGCGCGCCGCCGCCGAACCCAAGCAGGCCGAACGGCTGGACAAGGTGATGGAGGCGGCGCGGCATCTCCTGGGCATCATCAACGACGTCCTTGACATCTCGAAAATCGAGGCCGGCAAGATGGCCATGGAAGTGGCCGATGTCCGCCTCGAACAGGTCATCGCCGGCACCCTCGACCTCCTTCGCGACAAGGCCGTGGCCAAGGGCTTGAGCCTGTCCGGCGAGGTGGACCCCGACCTGCCCCGGGTGCTGCGCGGCGACGCCTTGCGCCTGGGACAGATCCTGCTCAATCTCGCCGGCAACGCGGTGAAATTCACCGAGCGGGGCGCCATCCACATTTCCGCCCGGCTAGCCGGGCGGGACGGCGAACGCCCGCGGGTGCGCTTTGAAATCAGCGACAGCGGCATCGGCATGGATCAGGACCAGGTGAACCGCCTGTTCCAGGCCTTCGAACAGGCCGACGCCTCCACCACTCGAAAATACGGCGGCACCGGCTTGGGCCTGGCGATCAGCAAACGGCTGATCGCCCTGTTGGGCGGCGAAGCCGGCCTTGGCGTGGAGAGCCGGCCCGGCCAGGGCAGCCGCTTCTGGTTCGTGCTGCCGTTCATGGTGAGCGAGAACCAGTCGGCCACGCCACGGCCGCTTTCCCAGGATGCCCTGGAAGCCCTCGCCGCGCGCCGCGGCGCCCACCTTTTGTTGGCGGAAGACAACCGGGTCAATCAGGAAGTGGCGCTGGAACTGCTCCACGCGGCCGGGCTCACGGCCGATGTGGCGAGCGACGGCGGCGAAGCCCTGCGCCTGGCCGGCACCCATGCCTACGATCTGATCCTGATGGACGTGCAGATGCCGGTGCTGGACGGCCTCGCCGCCACCCGGGCCATTCGTGCCCTGCCGGGCCACGAACGCATCCCGATCCTGGCCATGACCGCCAATGCTTTCGCCGAGGACCGGGAACTGTGCCTGGCCGCCGGCATGAACGACCATGTGGCCAAGCCGGTGGACCCGGACGATCTCTACGCGACCCTTCTGAAATGGCTGCCCGCCCGCGCCGCCGCCCCGCTCCCCGCGCCCGCGGCGCCAGAGCGGGCGGACGCCGGTGACGCGCGGGCCGAACTCGCGGCCATCGCCGGGCTGGATGTCGCGGCCGGCTTGAAGAGCGTGCGCGGCAAGTGGCCCAGTTACGAGCGCCTGTTGCGCCTGTACATGGACAGCCACCAGAACGACATGGCCTGGCTGCTCGAGCGCCACGCGGCGGGCGAGCGGGAGGAGGCGCGGCGCATCGCCCACTCCCTCAAGGGTGCAGCCGGCAGCCTGGGCGCCACGGCGGTGCAGGCCCTGGCCGCCGAACTGGAAGCCGCCCTCCGCGACGGTGCCGCCGCCACGATTCACGACCTGTCCACGCGGGTGGAGCAGGCGCAAGGCCAACTCGTGGCGGCCTTGCGCGGCGCCTTGCCCGAGGCGGCAACCCCGGTGGCCGCCGCCGCGGTGTCCACCGCGGACGTCGCCCATTTGGAGCACCTGCTGCGCCAGGACGACCTGGGCGCGGCCGATGCCTTCCGCGCGGCCCAGCCCAGCCTGGCGCGGCGGCTGTCGGAAGCCGCCCTGGCCCGCCTCGGCCGCCAGATTGAAGCTTTTGCCTACCAGGACGCGCTGGAAACCCTGCGCGCCGCGAAATCGGAGCCCAAGCCATGACCGCCAGGGCTTGCGCCGCTCTCCCCCCTACCGGGAATGACGTCATGACCCCCTCCAGCGCCACCTATTTCTCCAGCCTCGACCAGGCGGACATCACCCAAAAACTTGCCGCCTGGCGCGGGGCCTGGCCCGACTGCGGCGTGCTGGCCCTGCTGGCAGAAGCCGACCGGGAGGGCTTGCCGGCACTGCGGGCGGCCTGCCGGGAGACGGGCGTGGCCCTGGCCGGGGCGATCTTCCCCGCCTTGTTGCATGAGGGGGATTTCGCCGCCCACGGCGTCTGGCTGCTGTGCCTGGAACGCATGCCGGCGAATTTCCTGATCGCCGACCTCGACACCGCCGTTGAGCCCGCCGAAGCGATCCGCGCCGCCGTGGAGAACGCACTGGGCGATGACGGCATGCCCACCACGCTGCTGCTGCTGTTCGATGCCATGGTGCCCAACATCGGCACCATCCTGGAGTCGCTCTACCTGCGCCTGGCCGACCGGGTGCGCTACATGGGGGCGAACGCCGGCAGCGAGACCTTCCAGCCCATGCCCTGCCTGTTCGATGGCGAACGCCTTCTGGCGAACGGCGTGCTCGCCCTGCTGCTGCAAGACGACCAGGGCGCCGTCCTGGAACATGGCTACCTGGCGCCCGACGAATTGATCAGCGCCACCGCCACGGCCGGCAACCGCATCATCAGCATCGACTGGCAGCCGGCTTTCGATGTCTACCGGGCGCATGTCCGGGCGTTGTACGGCGTGGAACTCACCCGCGAGAATTTCTACCAATACGGGGTGCATTTCCCCTTCGGCATCCTGCTGGCCAGCGGCGACGTGGTGGTGCGCATTCCGGTGGCGCTGGAACAGGACGGTTCCCTGTTCTGCGTCGGCGAAGTGCCGGCCAATTCCATGCTGACCCTGGTGCGGGCGCCCGCCGTGGATTCCCAAGACACCGTGGACAAGCTGAGCCGGAACCTGCGCGAGCAGTTCGGCGCCGGCGCCGGACACGATCTGCTGACTTTCTATTGCGCGGGCCGGCGCCTTCATCTCGGCGCCGCGGCGCGCCCCGAACTCGAACAGTTGCGCCGGCGCTCGGGCAGCGCGCGGGTCATCGGCGCCCTCTCCCTGGGCGAAATCGGCAGCCTGGGGGAGGGCAACTACCCCATGTTCCACAATGCCACCCTGGTTTGCCGACCCTGGACTGGCCAGGGCGGGTTGGGCGGACCATGAACCGCGAACGGATACTCACCGTTCTCTACGACCTGGCGTTGGCCATCGGCAACGAGGTGCGCCTGCGGCCTCTATTGACCCGGACCTTGCAGCGCCTGATGTTCCATACCGGCTTCCCTGCCGGGCTGGTGGTCTGCGATATTCAGCACCGTGAAGCGGAAACCGCTCTGGAAGGCACCCTGGCGGCGGCCATCGGCCAGTATCAACTGGTGGGGCGCGTCGGCGAGCGCATGGCTTTTCCCCAAGCCTTGCTGAGCGGCGCTCCCGAACTGATCGAGGATGCCGGGCTGATCCACGCCCTGCCCGGCGACCTGCATCGCCACCGTTTCTGCCTGCGCCTGCCGATCGACGCGGATAACGTGATCCTTTTGCTGGCGCCGGAGCGGCCCGCCGGCAGCCTGCCGCTGACCCAGATCTTCCAGCCGGTCCTGGCCAACCTGGCGAAAGCCATGATGCTGTGCCGCATCTACGAAGCCCATGACCAGGCTCTGCTGGAAGCCACGCGCCAGGCGGAATCGGCCAACCGCGCCAAGAGCGCGTTCCTGGCCAATATGAGCCACGAGATCCGCACCCCGATGAACGCCATCGTCGGCCTCACCCAGCTTCTCCGCCGCGACATCCGCGAGCCGCGCCAGCGCCTGCGCCTGGACAAGATCGCCGACGCCGCCAGCCATCTCCTCGACGTCATCAACGACATCCTGGACATCTCCAAGATCGAGGCCGGCAAGATCGCCCTGGAAGCGAAGGACTTCCTGGCGCGGCGTCTGGTGGGCGACGTGGCCGCCCTGCTGGAGGACCGGCTGCACGAGAAGGGCCTGGAACTGGCCGTGACCCTGGACCCGGCCTTCGAGCGCATTCCTGCCCTGCGCGGCGACCCCACGCGGCTGCGCCAGCTACTGCTCAACTATCTTTCCAACGCCCTCAAGTTCACCGCGCAAGGCGGCATCAGCCTGGCCGGGCAGGTGCTGGAAGAGGGGGCGGACGACCTTCTGGTTCGCTTCGAGGTGCGCGACACCGGCATCGGCATCGCCCCGGAACGGCTCGCCCAGTTGTTCCAGACGTTCCAGCAGGCCGACGCCTCCACCACGCGGGAATACGGCGGCAGCGGCCTCGGCCTGGTCATCAACCGCCATCTGGCGCGGCTCATGGGGGGCGAGGCGGGAGCCGAAAGCCAACCCGGCATCGGCAGTACTTTCTGGTTCACCGCGCGCCTGGGCAAGGGCGTGGCCGCGTCGGCCGAGAGCGCCCAGGAAGAGGGCGGCGCCATGCTCTCCTGTGCCCGCCTCCTGGGCGAGCGGGCCGGCGCCCGGATCCTGCTGGCCGAAGACAATGCCGTGAACCAGGAGGTGGCGCGGGAACTCCTGAGCGCCGCCGGCCTGCAAGTGGACGTGGCCGACAACGGCGCCGAAGCCGTGCGCCTGCTCGGCGAGGGCGACTACGACCTGGTGCTGATGGATGTGCAGATGCCGGTGCTGGACGGGCTCGCCGCCACCCGTGCCATCCGCACCCTGCCAGGGCACGAGCGCCTGCCGATTCTGGCCATGACCGCCAATGCCTTCGCCGAAGACCGCGAACAGTGCCTGGCCGCCGGCATGAACGACCACGTCGCCAAGCCGGTGGACCCGGACCGGCTGTATGCCAAGCTCCTGCACTGGTTGCCGGAACGGGTGGCCGTGGCTGCGCCGCCACCGCGGCAGGATGCGCCGGCGGCGCAGCCCCATGCCGCCCTCCTGGCGCTGGACGGGCTGGATGCCCAGGCCGGGCTGAAAAGCGTGCGCGGCAACTGGAGCAGTTACGAGCGACTGTTGCGCCTGTACATGGACAGCCACCAGACCGACATGGCCTGGCTGCGCGAAAGTTGTGCGGCGGGCGTATCCGAGGAGGCGCGGCGCATCGCCCATTCCCTCAAGGGGGCCGCCGGTGCCATCGGCGCGGTTCGGGTGCAGGCCCTGGCCGCGGAACTGGAGGCCGCGCTGCGGGGCGACGCGCCGCGCGCGGAGGTCGAGCACCATTCGCTGCGGGTGGAAGCGGCCCAGGCCAGTCTGGTCGCCGCCCTGCGCCTGGCCCTGCCGCAAGCGGGCGGCACGCCGACGGGACTGGCCGATGCCGGCGCGGCCTGCGACAAACTGGAACGATTGCTGCGCGAGGACGACCTGGCCGCCGCCAGCGTCTTGCACGGCGCCCTACCCTGCCTTGCCCGGCAGCTACCCGCCGAGGCCCTGACCCGCCTGGCCCGACAGATCGAGGCATACGATTTCCAGTCCGCCCTGGAAACCCTGCGTGGCGCGAAACCGGGAGCGGCGCCATGAGACGAGTCCCGCGTTGGGCATGCCGCGCCTGGCCCAAGCTGATCCTGCTCTTCGGTCTGCTGCTCTGCGCCAACGCCAGGGCCAACGCAGCCATCGTTCAGGACGTGCGCCTGGGCGTGCTGTCGTTCCGTTCTCTGGAGCACACCGCCGCGCAGTGGCAGCCTCTGGCGGACTATCTCGGCCAGCGCATCCCCGGTTATCGCTTCCGCGTCGTGCCCCTCTACTACCCCGAGCTCGACCAGGCGGTGGCGCGCCACCAACTGGACCTGGTGCTGACCAATCCGGAAAACTTCGTGCTGCTGCGCGCGCGCTACGGCCTGGTGGCGGAGGCGACCCTGATGCCCTCCGTGGGGAACTATCCGGTCAGCCAGTTCGGCGGCGTCATCCTGGTCCGCGCCGATCGCCCGGACCTGAAATCCTTCGCGGACCTGAAGGGCCAGCGCATCGCCTCGCCCAGCGACGAATCCCTGGGCGGCTACCTGATGCAACGATGGGCGCTGCAGCGGGCCGGTGTGGACATCACTCGCGATATCCGGGAACTGCGGTTCACCGGCATGCCCCACGACAAGGTGGTGTTCGACGTGCTCGCCGGCCGGGTCGACGCCGGCTTCGCGCGCACCGGCGTGATCGAGGCCTTGCTGAAGGAAGGCCGGATCCGGCCGGGGCAGGTACGGATCCTGAAACAGGCGGTGACGCCGGACTACCCGGAATTGTTGTCCACCGATCTCTACCCGGAATGGCCTCTGGCCGCGAGCAGCGGGGTGCCCATCTGGTTCGCCAAGCAGGTGGTGCATGCCCTGTTCGAACTGGGTCCGGACAGCGAGGCGGCCCGTGCGGGCAAATTCTACGGCTTCGCCACGGCCGGCGATTACAGCCAGATCGAAACCCTGATGGAGAAGCTGAACCTGGAACCGGGCCGGCACTGGTCATTGCGCCAGGTGCTGGAGCCCTACGCGCCCTGGCTGCTGGCCATCCTGCTTTCGCTGCTGACGGCGGTGGGCGCCCTGTTTCTCCGGCGCCGCGGCAATCTTCGCCTGCGCGCCGCCCTGGCCGACAGCGAACGCCTGTCCCTGCGCGACACCCTTTTGGAAAGCCTGGGCGAGGGCGTGATGGGCATCGACGCCCAGGGCCGGGTCAGTTTCATCAACGCCACCGCGCTGGCCAGCCTGGGTTACCGCCGGGATGAGGCCCTGGGTAGCGACCTGCACGACATCACCCACCCGAAACACCCGGACGGCACGCCCTACCCGCGCGGCGATTGCCCGGTCCTCGCCACCCTGAACAGCGGCCAGCCCTATTCCGGAGAAGATTGGTATTTCCGCAAAAACGGCGAGGGTTTCCCGGTGCGACTCAACGTTCGCCCCATCCTCGACGGCCACGGGCACACCATCGGGGCGGTGACCGCGTTTCAGGACAACACCCTGGAAAAGCGCAGCAACGACGAACTGGCGCGCTATCGCCATCATCTGGAGGAACTGGTGGCCCGGCGCACGGCGGAACTGGCCCATGCGATGACCGCGGCGGAGGCGGCGAACCAGGCCAAGAGCGCCTTCCTGGCCAACATGAGCCATGAAATCCGCACGCCGATGAACGCCATCGTCGGCCTCACCCACCTTCTGCGCCGCGACGTCCGGGACGTGGAACAGAAAAAACGCCTGAACAAGGTGGCGGATGCGGCGAAACACCTGCTGGGCATCATCAACGACATCCTCGACTTCTCCAAGATCGAGGCCGGGTAACTCACCCTCGATGCCAGCAATTTCCGGCTGGAGCAGGTGCTGGGAGG
>CAIXFP010000564.1 GCA_903918705.1 uncultured Pseudomonadota bacterium | reverse complement strand
GGTCTGGGCATCATGGACCGACAACGGGTCAAGGTCTGGACCCACCGCGCCTATGCGCAGTTCGATCGGCATGGGGAGGCACTGTTCACTCTGGCAGGACTGGGGGGAACTGCCGAGGGAAGAGACATGTAACCTGGCGAGAGGCGCTCGTTCAGCAGATTTGTGGTGACAGTAAGTAAGTCCGCGAAACAGAATTGGCATGGATGTTGCGATCACCAGCCTGCCTGAACCCTGTAGGAAGCGTGGTGATCAATTTGGACCTGGATGAGGAAGACCGCATGAGCCTTGAAGAACTGGCTGCCCACCACCGGTATGAAGATGTACGTCGGCGTGCTCGCGGCTTGCTGGCGCTGGCGAAGGGGCATCGCACCACAGTGGTGTCGGACGTTCTGGGTGTGACGTCACAGAGTGTGCGCAACTGGGCGCAATGGTGGGGAGAAAGGGGGCTGGATGGGATATTGATCGGCCACAAGGGCGGCAGACCGGCAAAATTGACCGCCGAGATGCTGGAAACCGGCAAAAATTGCGCCTGCAAGCAGCCCATGACCTTGCGTGAGATCGCCGCCGTGATTCGGGAGGCCCATCCAGAAGCGCCGACATTCAGCATGGATCGCCTGTCGATTGGCCTGAAGGCGCGCGGCTTGAGTTTCAAGCGCACCCGCCTTTCACTTAAAAAAAACGCAACGCCGAAGCCTTCGCCCGCGCGAGCGAAACCATGAACGCGCTTCAGCAAGCAGCCAAGCAGGAAGCATTCGATCTGTTCTACATGGATGGTGCTGGGTTTTCCGCCCTGCCCAATGTCCAGCGTGCCTGGTCGCCACTGGGCCAGACTCATATCGCCGATGCCAGCCTGGGGCGCAAACGGCTCAATGTGCTGGGCGCTTTGCAATACGGTGTGGAGCCGCAGTTGTGGTACGAGTCGATATTCGGTTCGGTGTGCGCAGAAACGGTGATCGGCTTTATTGATCGTCTGGCGGCTCAAACAGACCCGACCCGACTTTCCGTCGTGGTGCTGGATAACGCCTCCGTTCACCACGCCATCCCCCAGGAAAAGCGGGATCATTGGTTGCTCACTCATCGCCTGATCCTCTACTTCCTGCCTCCTTACTCCCCCGAGTTGAATCTCATCGAGATCGTCTGGAAGCATGCCAAGTACCACTGGCGTCGCTTCATCTCCTGGTCGGCAGATCAATTGCAGCCCGAGGTGCATGCCTTGCTCGATGGATTTGGCTCTAAATACAAAATACGTTTCGCGTGAATACTTACGGAATCAAAGGGTTAATGGGTGTTTCTCAAGAGGTATCAACATGCAACAAAAGACGAATTGGATAGAAAAGCGCCAGTCACTGCGAAACGATGTGGACGGAATGCTTTCGAGCATCACGCCGGCAGAGGCAACGGCCCAGCCCATGGATGTCATGATTCATGAACTCCTGGTGCACAGGGTTGAACTGGAGATGCAGATCGAGGAATTGAAAAGCGCCAACAATTTGATGGAAGAG
>CAIXFP010000563.1 GCA_903918705.1 uncultured Pseudomonadota bacterium | reverse complement strand
GCGTCAGTGCCGCTCGACCAGCATCCTGAGCCGCCACATCATCCACCAGACGCACCCTCGCGGAAACAGCCCGGTCGGCAGTCCGATCTGGAAAGACACCCTCACCAAAGCCTTCCATACCGAAGTGCTGGCTCTTGGGAATGACTGGGAGGGCAAGCAACCCCCGACCTTCCACGAACTCCGCAGCCTAGCGGAACGCCTCTACGCAGCCCAGGGCAACGTAAATACCCAGACCTTGCTCGGCCATCGTGACCCACGCTCAACCGCGCTCTACAAAGACACACGCGGAGCGGAGTGGGTGATGGTCAAAGTAGGCTAATTTCTTCAGCAAAACTCATCTGCAACTATTTGATTTTGTGCGACTAGAAACACCGGTTATTGATTGAACTTTGGATGTGAAAAACAAAGGTAACTACATGATTTCGAGAGATAAAGTGTCTGTTTTATTTATCTGCATGGGCAATATCTGCCGCTCGCCCACGGCCGAAGGGGTATTTCGCGACAAGGTGAAGCAAGCGGGTCTGGAGCAGCGTATCGAGATCGATTCGGCCGGCACCCATGACTATCACATCGGCAAGCCTCCGGATGCGCGCGCCCAGCGGGCCGCGCTGGGACGTGGCTATGATCTTTCCGCCTTGCGCGGCCGCCAGATTCATGACGAGGATTTCGCCACCTTCGACTACATCCTGGCCATGGATCATGACAACCTGGCCAATCTCCTGCGCATTTGCCCGGAGCAGTACCAGCACAAGGTCAGGCTTTATCTGTCGTTCAGCCGCCTCCATGCCGACTCGGAAGTACCGGACCCCTATTACGGCGGCGCTCGGGGCTTTGAAGAGGTGCTGGACATGGTGGAGGATGCGGCCGCGGGCTTGCTGCTCGATATTGCGAATGGCCCGGTCTGATCCTGCATCCATTCCCCTCTCGACAAACAGAACTGATGGTTGCCGACTGCCGCCCAGTAGTCGATATGTAATCCCGGGGTGGCCGCACGGCGCTCGATAGCATTTATCTCCCCGGCATGGGGCCGGTGCGCGCGGAAATGCCGGGGTTCATCCCGCGGAGGTTGGCGATGAAATGCTCTGCGCGACCAGCGCCAGCAACTCGTCGGCCCGGAATGGCTTCGAGATGAAGCCGTCCATACCCGCTTCCAGACAGCGCTGGCGGTCCACTTCCATGGCGTTCGCGGTCATGGCGACGATGGGGACACGTGGCTGTCCGTTCGCTTTCTCGTAGGCGCGAATTTTTTCCGTGGCCTCGAGGCCGTCCATATTGGGCATCTGCATGTCCATCAGCACCAGAGCGAAGCTCTCCGCCTGGCACTTGTCCAGTGCCTCGACCCCGTCGTTGGCCAAGGATACCCGGTAACCGCGCTTGCTCAGCAGGGTCTGGGCCAGACGCTGATTTACCGGCGTGTCCTCCGCCACCAGGACGTGGGCGCCGCCCCCTTCGCTCCGGGCCATCGGGGCGACGACTCCTTTCGGCGGTTCGGCCTGGCGCAGCGCCACCACGAACTGGAAAGTGCTGCCCTGGCCGGGCTGGCTCTCCACCCAGATGCGCCCGTCCATCATGGCCACCAGGCGCTGGGCGATGGCCAGCCCCAGGCCGGTGCCGCCGAAGCGGCGGGTGATGGAACTGTCGGCTTGCGAGAAGGGAGAGAAGATCATGTCCAGCTTGTCCGCCGGGATGCCCACGCCGCTGTCGGCCACACTGAAATGCAGGTCCAGTCGCCCCGGCACCCGCGCCGAGGTGGCGGCGAGGCCGACGTGTACGGCAATGGCGCCGGCGCTGGTGAATTTCATGGCGTTGGACAGCAAATTGGTGAGCACCTGGCGCAGGCGAATCGGATCGCCCAAAGCTTCCCGCGGCAGATCCGGGGCCAGATCCAGCTTCAGTGCGATGCCCTTGCCGCCGGCCTGGGCGGTGAACAGGCCCACGGTCTGCCGCACCATGTCGTGCAAATTGAACGACACCTGTTCCAGGTCGAGGCGGCCGGCGTCGATCTTGGAGAAATCCAGGATGTCGTTGAGGATGGAGAGGAGGCTTTCCGCCGAGGTGTGCACCCAGGTGAGGTACTCGCGCTGTTCCTCGCTCAACTCGGTTTCCAGGGCCAGTTGGGTCATGCCGATGATGCCGTTCATCGGCGTACGGATCTCGTGGCTCATGGTGGCGAGGAAGGATGCCTTGGCCGCGCTGGCCGCCTCCGCCGCCTCCTTGGCCGCCTGCATCTGGTGCGCGTGCAGGCGCGACAGGGTGACATCGACGAAGGTCCACAGGCGGCCGATCTTCTGGCCGTCCGACATCACCACCGGATAGCCGCGGGCGGTGACGGTGCGGCCATCGTCACGCTGGAATTCGGCCTGGCGATCCAGATCCAGCAGGGCGTTCGCCACCATTACGGGGTCGGCCGGCGGTTGCTCGGCCAAAGCCAGCAAATGGCCCATCGCGCGCCCCTGTATGTCCACCCCATCCGGAATGTTCCAGAGATGGCGGAACGCCGGGTTGACGTATATGGCCCGCTCGGCCGGGTTGAGGAACAGCACGCCAAATTCCATGGACGACAACAGCGCCCCCAGACGGGCATGTTCCTGTTCCAGTGTGTAGGCCAGGGTGATCAATTCATCGCGGGTGCTCATCAACTCGCCGATGCGCTCGCCCACCACCCGCGACATGGCGTTGAAGGCCGCCCCCAGGCGGCCGACATCGTCATCGCCCTCGATCACCGGATCCGGTGTGTAGTTGCCCCGGGCCACCGCCTCGCTGGCCCGGGTCAGCGCCGCCAAATGGCGGGTCATCCAATAACCCAGAAGAGTCAGCAGACCGGCAGACAACAGGATTTCGCCCAGGGCGATGGCCACGCCCTGGGTCACCAGATCGCGGCGCGCCGCGATGATGTGGGAAAGGTCGAGGCCATAGCGTAGGGTGCCGAGTTGCTGGCCGGCGATCTGGATCGGACGCGCCACGTCATAGCGTGGAATGCCGTCCTTCTGCTCCAGGCTGAAGCGGGAATCGACCTTGGGCAGCGGCTTGCCGCGCGGCCAGCCGCTGATGGCCACCAGCTTGCCGCGACGATCGATCACCGCCAGGTACTCGATGCCCGGCACCGCCTGGCTTTCGTCCAGAATCGCCTGCACCGTGGCGGTATCGCTCTGCGCCAGGGGGGCGACCAGGGCCGCGTTGAGTACCGGCGCCATCTGGGCGGCGTGGTTTTCCGCCTGGGCGCCCAGGCTGCCTTGCAGCAGGCGCAGACTGTTGCCCACCAGCAGGGTGAGCATGACCGCCTCCACCGCGATGGCCGCCAGGAGTAGGCGGCCGCGAACGGTCCGCAGGTGCGGACGCCGGAATTTCATTTGGCGGGTTTGCGCAGCGCCTGCCGCACCTCGTCGGCATAGCGCTCCATCTTTTCCAGTTCCCTCGGCCGCAGCTTGCGGTAACCCTCCAGCCGGGTGGACTCGAAATACCGCTTCGCCTCCGGGGTGGCGGCAAAGGCCCACAGGGCTTTGTCCACCGCCTTGTGGCGCGCGGCCTCGCGCTGGTTGAGCAGGTACACGCGCCCGGCCATGGGCTCGCTTTCCGCCAGCACGCGCAGGCGGGCCTGCACATCGGGAGCCAGTTTGTCGAAGTTGGCGGTGGACATGAAACCGGCCACCGCTTCGCCGGACAGTATCAGTTGCGCCACGCTGTCGGCGGCGCTGACGTAGCGGAGGTTGGCGTTCACGCCCGCGTCCTTCAGCCAGTGCATACCCCACAGCGAAACCAGCGAGGTGGGGGAAAGGCCCAGCACCGTCCCCCCCTTCAGGTCGCGCGCCGCTTGCGCCGGGTTGCTGCCGGCCACCACCGCGATGGCCTTGAAATCCGCCTTGTAGGTCAGCAACGGGATGTAACGGGCATCGGCGGACAGCATGCGCGCCTGATGCCCGGTGGTAATGGCCAGGTCATAGTCCTGGTTCATGGCGCGGCGCGCGTACTCGGTAAAATCCGGCGCCGTGACGATCTCCACGGGCTGGCCCAGCGCCTTTTCCAGGTAAAGCCGTAGCGGCTGGTACTGCTCCAGGATCACCCGGGCGCTGGTATGCGGCGCCACGCCGATCTTGAAGCTGTCGGCCCAGGCGTATCCGGCCAGCAGGGAGAGGCAGAACACATAACAGAATCGAAAAAAACGAGGCATGGAAACTCCCAAAGTTTGAGTCACGGAATCTCCATATCGGCAGGCCGTCGCCGACCTTGAACCGGTTTCTACATGGAACCGTGGGCCTGACCGGCGTAAGTATGCTCGTAGCGCTCCTGGCAGGCGACGCAACGGGTCGCGGCGGGGTTGGCGATCAGCCGCGCCACGGGAATGTTGCCGCCGCAATCCTCGCACTCGCCGTATTCCGGCGCGTCCACCCGCTTGAACGCCAGTTCCAGCGCCAGCAGGGTGCGTTCTTCGTGATCCATGCGCGCGGCCGAAAGATTGCCCAGGGTGACCGCCAACGCCTCGTCCGCGCTATCGCCGGAACTGCGCCCCAGAACCGCGGTGAACTGGGTCTGGCCACTCTCTTCCACAGCGGATTGCAACCCGCTCAATAGCTGGGCGCGCTGCTCTTCCAGGGAGGCACGAATGGCAATACGGTCTTTTTTGGTCAGGTG
>CAIXFP010000562.1 GCA_903918705.1 uncultured Pseudomonadota bacterium | reverse complement strand
GGTTAGCGTAACCCGACGATCCACCGAACCTGTCGGGTTAAGGCTGCGCCTAACCCGGCCTACGCAATGAGCACACGAACAATCATGGCCAAGATAAAAGTCCTGATCATCGACGACTCCGCGCTGATCCGCAGCCTGATGCGCGAGATCGTCAACAGCCAGCCCGACCTG
The DNA here is from genome assembly GCA_903918705.1 of uncultured Pseudomonadota bacterium. GTDB lineage: Bacteria > Pseudomonadota > Gammaproteobacteria > Burkholderiales > Thiobacillaceae > PFJX01. Next base: position 5,711 of record CAIXFP010000562.1, on the reverse strand, counting down.
GAGGTGGTGGGCCTGGCCCCCGACCCCATCACCGCGCGGGACATGATCAAGCAACTCAACCCGGACGTGCTGACCCTGGACGTGGAAATGCCGCGCATGAACGGCCTCGACTTCCTGGAAAAGCTCATGCGTTTGCGTCCCATGCCGGTGCTGATGGTGTCCACCCTGACCGAGCGCGGCAACGAGGTCACCCTGAAGGCGCTGGAGCTGGGGGCGGTGGATTTCATCACCAAGCCCAACATCGGCGTCAGCGACGGCCTCATCGAACTGGGCAACGAGATCGGCGACAAGATCCGCGCCGCCGCCCGCGCCCGCATTCGCCGCCACGCCCTGGGCACGGCGCCTCCGGAGCGGCCGCAACCCCTGGCCGGACATTTCCTCAACACCACCGAGAAGATCGTGTTCGTCGGCTCCTCCACCGGCGGCACCGAGGCCCTGAAGGAATTCCTCACCCGCATGCCGGCCACCTCCCCCGCCGTGATGGTCACCCAGCACATGCCGGAAACCTTCACCAAGTCCTTCGCGCAACGCCTCGACGGTCTCTCCGCCATGACCGTGAAGGAGGCGGAACACAACGAGCGGGTGGTGCCGGGCCATGCCTATATCGCTCCGGGCCACTCCCACCTGCTGGTACGGAAAAGTGGCGCCTACTACTACACCGAGTTATCGAAAGCCGAACCGGTGAACCGGCACCGGCCTTCCGTGGACGTGCTGTTCAACAGTGCCGCCCAGGTGGCGGGTTCCAACGCTTTGGGGGTCATCATGACCGGCATGGGCAAGGACGGCGCCCAGGGTCTGCTTACCATGCGCCAGAGCGGCGCCTACACCATCGCTCAGGACGAAGCGTCCTGCGTGGTGTTCGGCATGCCCAAAGCCGCGATAGAACTCGGCGCCGCGGCGGAGGTATGCAGCCTCAACGACATCGCCGGGCGCGTACTCGACCGTCTTGGCCGGCGTGGTTAGCGTCGGCGGGACCGGCGCGGTTTTGCGCCATTCCGCGCTCAAGAATATTTGTTTCGCGCCGATAAACAGGAAAGTCTCGTAACCGGAGTTACAACATGCTGATTGCCAACGATGTAAGCGGCGACCGCGCCACGCTGAAGCTGGGCGGCCGCTTCGATTTCCACTCGCACCGGGACTTCCGCTCCGCTTACGAGAAAATCCTGGAAACTGGCGCCCTGCGCGAGATCGTCATCGATTTCGGCGACGTGGATTATCTTGACAGCTCTGCCCTGGGCATGTTGCTGCTGCTGCGCGAGAAGGCCGACGGCAGTGGCAAGAACGTGGTGCTGGCCGGCCTCAAGGGCACTGTGAAACAAGTGCTGGATATAGCCAACTTCGGCAAACTGTTCACCATTCGCCCCTGATCTCCCGTCCGTCCTGACAACCCGTGTCCAGCCCCAGTCTTTCGATCCTCATCGTCGACGACACCCCGACCAACGCCAAGCAGATCGAGGCGGTGGCCCGCAAGCTGGGCCACCATTCGATCCTCGCTGCCAACGGTGTCGAGGCCATCGCCCAATACCAGTCCGAAAAGCCCGACCTGGTGTTCATGGACATCATGATGCCGGTCATGGACGGCATCACCGCCACACGGCACATCCGTGAACTGCCCACGGACAACAAGTGGACGCCCATCGTCTTTTTCTCCGCCCTCGACCAGATGCAGGACATCGTGCGCGGCCTGGAAGCCGGCGGCGACGACTACCTGGTCAAGCCGGCCTCGCTGCAGATACTGCGCGCCAAGATCAACAGCTATGCGCGCATGCTGGCCTTGCAACGCGAGGTCCACGCCAACACGGAAGAACTGCGCAACTGGCGACTGGACGCGGAGGAACAGGTACGCCTGGGCGCCCACGTGATGAGCCGGTTGACCGACGCCGCCGGCCTGCGCGACCCCATGATCCGCCACTTCAACATGCCGGCGGAAACCTTCAGCGGCGATCTGCTGTGCGCCGCCCGCGGCCCCGGCGAAGTGCTCAACGTGCTGCTGGCCGACGCCACCGGCCACGGCCTGGCCGCCGCCCTCTCCTCCATGCCCCTGACCCAGGCCTTTTACGGCATGACCGCGAAGGGCTTTCCTCTGCCCTCCATCGCCGAGGAACTGAATCGCAAGCTCAAGTCCATTTTGCCTTCCGACCGCTTCGTCGCCGCCACCCTGGCCGCCATCGACGTGCGCAACCAGACCGTGGAAGTGTGGAACGGCGGCAATCCGGACGCCCTGTTCGTCAACGCCCGGGGCGAAATCGCCATGCAATGGGCGTCCAATCACCCGCCCCTGGGCATCCTGCCGGACAAATTGTTCTCCGGCATGACCGAGACCGTGGTGTTCCATGAACCGGGTGACCTGGTGCTCTGCTCGGACGGCCTCACCGAGGCGGAAAACCCCGCCGGTGGCTGGTTCGGCATCGACGGCGTGCACGCAGCCCTGAGCACGGACCCGGACAGCCATGCACGTTTTACCAACCTGCTGACCCGCGTCGAGGCACACCTCGCCGGATATCCCGGTCGCGACGACATCTCCGCCCTGCTGGTGTCGGTGCCCATCGACCGTCGTCGCCAGATCCGCTTCGACGCCCCCACGCCCGCTCATCGCGGCCATCTCGCCGAGTGGCGACTGGACCTTTCTTACGGTGCCGAAGAATTGCGCTACATCGACGTGGTGCCGGCGGTGCTGGGCTTCGTCACCCAGATCCGCCTGTTGCGACCACACCAGGGCGCCTTGTTCCTGATTTTCTCCGAACTGTTCAACAACGCACTGGACCACGGCCTGCTGGGCCTGGATTCGGCCACCAAAAACTGGATCGGTGGCTTCGAGGTGTATATGCGCCAGCGCGGCGAACGCCTGGCGAAACTGCGCGCCGGACGCATTGACCTCGCCTTCCAGTTGCACCAGGAAGGTTCTCGCGCCGTGCTCGACATGAGCATGACCGACACCGGTCCGGGCTTCGATTTCGAGAAGCGTCTGGACAACCCGGACGCACTGGGCACTGCCAACGGGCAGGCTTATGGACGCGGCATTTCCCTGGTCAAAAACCTCTGCGAACAGGTGGTGTACTCGGGCAACGGCAACAAGGTGTGGGTACGCTATGTGGTATCCGACCTCATCCTAGACGGCGATCCGGCCGAAGTGTCCACCCTCCCCCAGAAAGGCAACACCGACGGCAACGACATCGACCTGGTGCTGTTCTAGTCCGGGTTTGGTTCTGCCTTGCCAGATTGCCGGGTACCGCCTTGTAGTTCATTTAACCGTGCACCACCGCCACAACCAACGCCCAACTAACGGTAGCCGCCGACCTGGGCCCGCGCAACGCTTCCAGACTCCCCTTGGCCTTGAACCCGGGGAGATGCGTCCTCCGCTTCTTCGCTTCTCGTTCCTTACGGCGAAGCACAACTCAATCTGCCGACTTGAAAACGGGTCCGCCACAGCGCAGGCAATCAGCCCTTGCGGCAGGCCATCATGTAGTTGACGTCGGTGTCCTGTTCCAGGCGGTAAGCCTTGGTGAAGGGGTTGTAGGTCATGCCGATGATCTGCACCGTTTCCATACCGGCCCGGCGGACCTGACTGGCGAGCTCATGGGGGCGCAGGAACTTGGCCCATTCGTGGGTACCACGCGGCAGCATGTTGAGAACGTATTCGGCACCCAGAATGGCGAACAGGTAGCTTTTCGGGTTGCGGTTCAATGTGGAAAGGAATACCCAGCCGCCTGGCTTCACCATGGCGGAGCAGGCGGCGACGATGGAGGCGGGGTCGGGGACATGCTCCAGCATTTCCATGCAGGTCACCACGTCGAAGCTGTTCGGCTGCTCGGCGGCCAGGTCTTCGGCGGCGATAAGGCGGTAGTCAAGTTGCACGCCACTTTCCAGTTGATGCAGTTTGGCGACCTTGAGGGCTTTTTCAGAAAGGTCGATGCCGGTGACCTGGGCGCCGCGGGCGGCCATGCTTTCCGCCAGTATGCCGCCGCCGCAGCCCACGTCCACCACGCGCTTGTCCTGGATGGACGCCTGGCGGTCGATCCAGTCCAGGCGCAGGGGGTTGATGTCGTGCAGGGGCTTGAATTCGGAGTTGGGATCCCACCAGCGGTGAGCAAGTTGGCTGAATTTGTCCAGTTCAGCCTGGTCGGCGTTGGCCATGTCTACCTCGTTGAGTTGCGGCGTGGATCAGGGCCGGGATTGTCTTGCAGCCACGCGCTTTGTGCTACCCGGCAGTTTGCCAGGATTCGAAATGGCGGCGGAACAGGGATTCCAGTTCATCGATGACTTCCTGGGCCGGTTTGCCCTGCACCAGGTGTTGAGTCATCAAGGCGGAGGTTTCGTGCAGGATCTTGGCGCGGTCGATCATGGGGTAGGTTGTTCTCAGGCGCTTGATGGCCTTGACCACGTTTTCCTGGGCGGGACGGGGTATGTCCAGCGGTTCGCTGGGAACCTCGGGGGCTTCCGGCAGGCCGCGGGCGAGGAGGAATTCACCGTAGTCGTGGAGCCCTTCGCGGCGACTCGGCGTGAGCGCGCGGTAAAGACGCAGCAGCCGCCGTTCGTCGGCGGTCATGCGATTTTCCGCGGCAGGGCGTATTCCTTGACCAGGGGGCTCTTTTCCAGGAAATCCAGAAAGGACTGGAGCAGCTTGCTGCGGAATTTTTCCTGGGGGTAGACCAGGGAGAGCTGCCGGCGCAGTGGCGGGTCCAGCGGGATGGCGACGAGTTCGCCCAGTTTCACTTCCTTGACCACGGTGGTGCTGGAAACCACCGCCACGCCCAATCCAGCCGCCACCGCGCCCTTGATGGCCTCGCGGCTGCCCAGTTCCATGACAATGTTGACTTCGTCCAGGTTGACGCCGTTCAGGCGCAGGAAATCATCGATGCATTCGCGCGTGCCGGAGCCGGACTCGCGGCTGATATAGGGATGGCCAGCCACCTGGCGGGGGCTGACCAAGGCCATTTTGGAGAGGTCGGAGAAGGGTGCGCAGATCATGACCAGTTCGTCTTCGCAACACACGTCGGTAACCAGGTTGGGGTGGTGCGAAGGGGATTCGATCAGCCCCAAGTCCAGGGTGTGATCGGCAACCTTGTTTTCTATGGTTTCGGAGTTGGCGACGGTGAGCCGGGCCTGGGTTTCCGGATGGCGCTGTTTGAATTCGCCCAGCAGGCGCGGCAGCATGTATTCGGCGATGGTGGTGGAAGCGCCGATCAGCAGCGGGCCGCTGATCTGGCCGGTGAGTTCGGAAATGCGCGCTTCCATCTCGGCGGTGAGGTTGAGGATACGTTCGGCGAAATCCAGGGCCAGTTCGCCTGCGGGAGTGAGGGAAATCTTGCCATGGGAACGTTCAAACAACCGGGTGTTGAAGTGTTCTTCCAGTTGCTTGACCTGGAAGGTCACGGCCGGTTGGGTCATGAACAGCAACTCCGCCGCCTTGGTGAAGGAAAGCTGCTTCGCCACGGTGTGAAAAACTTGCAGACGTCTGTCGGCCATACTTATGTGCTGATAAATTTTAGTTATGCAATTCAATCATAATTTTCTGATCCAGCACAGGAGTTAACACATGCTTAACGCATTCCGTCCTTGCCTGTCAGGTTAATGGAGGCTGGAAGCGGTTTCCGGATGGCAGGCGGCAGGGGGCCATGATATAAGTCCGCCTCCCGAAGGCATACCACTCCACACAACCGGCCTGATGAATCGCGGCTTCTACATCATCCTGGTGGCGCAATTTATTTCCG
>CAIXFP010000561.1 GCA_903918705.1 uncultured Pseudomonadota bacterium | reverse complement strand
CATCTTCACCCATGCCTGGGTACGGCCGGTCTGGATGAAATGCGTGTTGATCGCCGCGCCCTTCATCGTGCTCATCACCGACATCGCATCCTGGTATCTGACCAAGATCTGGGAAGGCTTTGCGTGGATGGTCATCATCTCCGGCGCCTTCATGGGCACCGCCTTCACCATCATGTGGTTCGTCTCGATGTATCAGATGTGGATCGGCAAGACGCCTTCCAGCATCGGTGAAGACGGCAAGGTTCCCTGCATCCGGTAAGCACCCGCGCAACGCAAATACGGGCGGCCAATTGGCCGCCCGTATTGTTTCCAGCCTCGGGAACGTTCAGACCTGGGGGTGCGCCCGTTCCTCGGCCCCGAACAGCTTGTTCAGGGCATTCAGGTAGGCCTTGGCGGAAGCGATTACGATGTCTGTGTCCGCGCCCTGGCCATTGACGATGCGGCCGTTGCGGGAAAGCCGGACAGTAACCTCGCCCTGGGCGTCGGTGCCGGTGGTGATGTTGTTCACCGAATAGAGCAGCAGGGTGGAACCGCTTTCCACCCTCTTTTCGATGGCACGGAAGGAGGCGTCCACCGGACCGCCGCCGAATTCATCGGCGCGGATTTCCGTGCCGCCGTCGGACAGCACCACAAAGGCATGGGGCGTCTCCCCGGTTTCCGAACACACCTTGAGCGAAACCAGCTTCAAGCGGTCGCAGGTGTCGAGGCTGCCCTCCACGGCCACCAGAGCGTGCAGATCCTCGTCGAAGATTTCCCGCTTCTTGTCGGCCAGTTCCTTGAACCGGGCAAAGGCCGCATTGAGGGCTTCCTCGCTTTCCATGACGATGCCCAGTTCCTGCAGGCGGGTACGGAAGGCGTTGCGTCCGGACAACTTGCCCAGGGTGAGCTTGTTGTGGGTCCAGCCCACGTCTTCCGCGCGCATGATCTCGTAGGTTTCACGGTGCTTGAGCACGCCGTCCTGGTGGATGCCGGACTCGTGTGAGAAGGCGTTGGCACCGACGATGGCCTTGTTCGGCTGCACCGGATAGCCGGTGATCTGGGAAACCAGGCGTGAAGCCGGCACGATCTGGGAGGTGTCGATGCGGGAATCGCAGGCAAAGATGTCGCGGCGTGTCTTCACCGCCATCACGACCTCTTCCAGAGAGGCATTCCCCGCTCGCTCGCCCAGGCCGTTGATGGTGCACTCCACCTGGCGCGCCCCATTCATCACGGCGGCCAGGGAGTTGGCCACCGCCATGCCAAGGTCATTGTGGCAGTGGGTGGACCAGATCACCTTGTCGGCATTGGGCACCCGTTCGATCAACTGGCGGATACGCTCGCCCCACAAGGCGGGGATGCTGTAGCCGACGGTATCCGGCACGTTGAGGGTGGTGGCGCCCGCCTTGATCACCTCGTCGAACACCCGGCAGAGAAAGTCCATGTCGGAACGCACCGCGTCCTCGGCGGAAAACTCCACGTTGTCGGTGTATTCCAGGGCCAGCTTCACTGCCTTCACCGCGGCCTCCACCACCTGGTCCGGCTGCATGCGCAGTTTTTTTTCCATGTGGATGGGGCTGGTGGCGATGAAGGTGTGGATGCGCCCTGAGGCAGCCGGCCGGATCGCCTCGCCGGCAGCGCGCACGTCACGCTCATTGGCGCGAGCCAGGGAGCAAACGGTCGAGTTCTTGATGATGCCGGCGATGGACTTGATCGCCTCGGCGTCGCCGGGGCTGGCGGCGGCAAAACCCGCCTCGATGACGTCCACGCCCAAGCGCTCCAGTTGCCGCGCGAT
>CAIXFP010000560.1 GCA_903918705.1 uncultured Pseudomonadota bacterium | reverse complement strand
GGCTCTAGTTCAGCGACCGGAATAGACGTTCATTTCCGGGAAAAAATAGGCTACTTCGGCTTTCGCGGTTTCCGGGCCATCGGAGCCATGCACGGCATTGGCATCGATGCTTTCGGCGAAGTCGGCGCGGATGGTGCCGGCTTCCGCCTTCCTGGGCTCGGTCGCACCCATCAGGTCGCGGTTCTTGGCGATCGCGTTCTCGCCTTCCAGCACCTGGATCATCACCGGGCCGGAGGTCATGAAGGCGACCAGATCCTTGTAGAAGGGGCGCTCCTTGTGCACGGCGTAGAAACCGCCGGCTTCCTGCGCGGACAGCCAGGCCATGCGGGCGGCGATGACCTTGAGGCCGTTGCTCTCGAAACGGGAGTAGATCTTGCCGATCACGTTCTTGGCGACGGCATCGGGTTTGATGATGGACAGGGTGCGTTCAACAGCCATGTTGCAGTGCTCCGGAGGCGAAGGGGGATAGGGAAAAAGGAAGGGAAAGCTTTGAAATGACGCGAAAAAAGCGCGCGGAAGTTACCACGAAAGCCCCCTAAAATAAAGGCGCTGCGCCACCCTGGAGCGCGTAGAGGAGCGTGTGATGGCGGTTGAAAATCCCCACGGGAATGGCTTGACGGAAAACGACGACGTGCGGCATCGCGCCCTGTTGCGCCTGGCGGTGGCGGGGCTGGTGACGGCCGCCGCCCTGGCGGGCTTGTGGTGGCTGGATCATGGCAGCGCCAGGAATCCCGTGGCGACGGAACCCATCGCGCAGCCCGCCCCCATCGTCACCGCCCCCATGCGGGAAAGCGCGCCCCCGTTGCCGGCTCCGGGCGAAACCGCCCCCGCCGAGCCCGCCGCGACGACGCTCGCGGCCGAGCCCGATACCGGCACGGAGCCGGCCAAAGCGCCGGCCGCAGCGGCAAATACGGCCAGACCGACGGAACCCCCACCACCACCCCGAGTCAGCAACGCCCAGAAAAAACCGGCTGGCGCCGCGTCGCCCGCGCGCGCCACACCAGCCACACCGTCCACACCGGCCGCCTCGCCCGTAAACCAGCCGGCGGTGCCGGCCGGCGAGCGCTTCGTGGTGCAACTGGGTGTGTTCAGCAATCCGGACCGCGCCCGCGAACTGGTGGACAAGCTGAAGAAGCAGGGTGTGCGCGCCCACATGGAAACGCGGGTGGAATTGGGTCCGTTCGCCTATCGCGAGGAAGCGGAAAAAGCTCAGGCAGCCATGCGCAAGTTGGGCATGGCTGCGCTGATCAGCCCGGCCGCCGCCACGAAATAATCCAGCCTTCCACGCCGGGACCGGCCCGAAAGGCGGCGGCGGCGCCGAGTTCCGCCGCCCAGGCGAGGCGCTCCCCCACGTAAATCAGCGGCAAACGCTCGCGCAACCAGGGCGGCACCCCGGCTTCACGCAGGAGGTTCTTCAGGGTCCGTTGCGGTCGCCGGATGTCGAGTTGGAGTTTCTCGCCGCCACCGCGCAGCTTCACCACCGCCTCGCCCGGCAACACCACCCCCTCGCCCACGGCCGGTGTGAAGACCAGGGCGCCGGCTTCCCCCAGTTCCAGTTCGCTCTCAGCGCGCCAGGTCCAGGTTAGACGCGCGGGCAGCGCCACCGTCCTCACCAGGAGCGCCCGCCCGCTCTGGCGCCGCAGCGTCGCCCCGGCGAACTCGATGGCGGGCCGCGCATCTCCACTCGCCGCCAGCATCTGGGCCAGGGCTTCATGCAGGCGTTCGCGGCGGAGCGGGATGCCGTGGATTTCCAGGTAATGGCGCAGCAGGTTGCGGGCGCGGGCCGGGCCGAGTTCACCCAGGCGGGCCAGTGACAAGCCTTCCGGTGAGAGGGCGGTGAGGGCGTCCTGGCGCGCGAGGTCATCCAGCAGGGAAGCGGCTTCGGCGCATTGCCCGGCGGCCCGGGCCAGGGTGGCGGCCGCGCCCGGAAACTGGTTTTCCAGCGATGGCAGGAGATGATGGCGGGCGGCGTTGCGGCGCAGGGTTATGTCGGCGTTGCTGGCGTCGTCCACCCAGGCCAGGCCCTGGGCTGCCGCGTAGGCGGCGATGTCGCTGCGCGGCACACCCAGCAGGGGGCGCAACAACTTGATCGGGCCGAAAGGGCGTTGTTCCGGCATCGCCGCCAGGCCCTTCAGGCCGCCGCCGCGCAACAACTGCAGGAGCACGGTTTCCGCCTGATCGTCGCGCTGGTGCGCCAGGGCCAGGGCATCCACCTCGAGTTGCGCGAACACCCGGTAGCGCGCCTCCCGCGCGGCTGCCTCCAGGCCCAGTCCGGCTCGCGCGACCGTCACCCGTTCCACTCGCAGGGGCACGTCCCGGGCGGCGCATTGGCAAGCGCAGTGGTCCGCCCAGGCATCGGCCTCGAGGGATAGGCCATGATGCACGTGCACGGCGGAGAACTGAAAAGCGAGCTCACCGCGCAATCCGGCGAGGAGATGCAGCAGGACCGTGGAATCCAGGCCGCCGGAATAGCCGACACAGAGGCGGCGACCGGGGGGGTGGCGGCGCAGGAACTCGGCGACCAGGGTATTCAGCGGCACGATCCGAAGCGCGTGGGGCGAGGTCTGCATTTCAG
>CAIXFP010000559.1 GCA_903918705.1 uncultured Pseudomonadota bacterium | reverse complement strand
TTGATCTTGCGGGCGATGACCCGGTTGCCGGCGCTTTCGGCGCCGGCGGCCAGGGCCTCCAGGAGGCCGACGCCGGATTGCAGGAGCAGCGCCAGCAGTCCGGACACCCGCGCCAGGGCATGTTTCTTCAGTGCCGGGCCGATGCTGGGCAGACGCAGCAGGAGGGCGTCCATGTGCTCCGCGAAATGGCCGGACCGGCGCACCGCCAGATGCGCGGCACCGGCGGTGGCCAGCAGCAGCGCGAACAGCCAGGGCAGGTGGTGCCGCGCCAGTTCGGACAGCCCGATCAGCATCCGGGTGGCGAAGGGCATGGGCAGGTTGAGGCTGATGATCAGGCTGGCCAGGCGCGGCGTCAGGTAGAACAGCATGACCCCGGCCGCCGCCAGCACGGCCACCGCGGTAACGCTGGGGTAGATAAGCAAACGGGTGAGTTCGGCCTGGAGTTCGTCCTGCTGTTTCAGGCGGTTTTCCAGGCGGGCGAACACGGTCTCGAACTGGTCGCTCTTTTCGGCCGCGCGCACCAGGGCGAGGAACACCCGGTCGAACACGTCGGGATGGGCGGCCAGGGCTTCGGAGAGCAGCTTGCCGCCTTCGAGGTCGTCCACGATCAGGATGAGCAGGTCGCGGAAGCGGGTGCTTTCGGCGCCCGCCAGCAGATCCTTGAGGCCGTCGAGCAGGGAGGCGTTGGTGCGGGCGATCTGCTGGATGTGGAAGCAGAAACTGATGAGGTCGCGCCGGGTGATGCGCTGGCTGGAGAGCAGGGCGCGGCGCCGCGCCAGACGCGCCCATACCAGCATCAGCCCCATGCGGCGCAAGCGAAGATCCAGGTCGATGTCGTTGGCGGCGGTGAGTTCGCCGGATACCTTTTTGCCCAGGGCATCGGCGGCCTGGTAGCGGAAGCGGGGCATGGCTATCTACGGGTCAAATCCACGACCCGGCGCAGTTCCGCCAGGGAGGTGTCGCCGCCGCGCACCCGTTGCAGGCCGTCCTCGGCCAGGTTGCGCCAACCCCGGTCAAAGGCCAGGTCGGCGAGTTCCCGCGGGGTGGCGCCCTGGAGGATGGCTTCGTCCAGTGTCGTGTCCATGAGCAGGGTTTCCATCAGGGGGAAACGCCCCTTGTAGCCCTTGCCGGCGCAGCGGGAACAGCCGGTGGGACGGTAGATCAGCTCCGGTGCCGGGTCGCCCAGGGCTTCGCGTTCTTCCGTTTCCGGGGGGTAGCCCGCCTTGCAGTGGGGACAGAGGCGGCGCACCAGGCGTTGGGCGACGATGGCGACGATGTTGCCGGCCAGGATGGCCGGACGGATGCCCATGTCCACCAGGCGGGGGAACACGCCCAGGGCGGAGTGGGTATGCAGGGTGGTGAGCACCAGATGGCCGGTCATGGCGGCGCGGAATGCCATTTCGGCGGCGTCCCGGTCGCGAATCTCGCCCACCAGGATGATGTCCGGATCCTGTCGCATGATGGCGCGCACGCCGCCGGCGAAGTCCACCTTGGACAGTTCCGTGATGGAAGTCTGGCGGATGATGGGCAGCGGATATTCCACCGGGTCTTCCAGGGTCATGATGTTGACCTCTTCCCGGTTCAGGTGGGACAGCAGGGAGTACAGGGTGGTGGTCTTGCCCGAGCCGGTGGGGCCGGTGACGATGAGCAGGCCCTCGGGCCGGGCGATGGCCTTCTGCAGGCGCGCCAGCGTCGTCGCGGGCAGGCCCATGGCCTCCAGGGCGATGATGGATTTTTCCCGGTCCAGCACCCGCAGGACAATGTTTTCGCCATGCAGGGTGGGCATGCTGGAGACCCGGAAGTCGATGCCGCGGCCATACAGGGTCAGCGATAGCCGGCCGTCCTGGGGCGCGCGGGATTCGGCGATGTTGAGGCCGGAGATGACCTTCAGGCGCACCGCGATGGCCGGCCAGTATTTGCGGTGCAGGCTGCGCATCGCTTCCAGGACGCCGTCGATGCGGTAGCGCACCCGCAGGAAGGCGGCTTCCGGTTCGAAATGGACGTCGGAGGCGCCGCGCTTGACCGCGTCGGCCAGCAGGGCGTTGACCAGGCGCACCACCGGGTGGGTGTATTCGCCCCCCAGTTGCAGGCTGCTCCAATCCACCTCGCCGGTCTCGATTTCACCCAGGATGCCGTCCACCGAGAGATCGAAGCCGTAGAACTTGTCGAGCTGCTCCAGGATCTGGGCTTCCGCCGCCAGCACCGGGCGAATGTCGTAGCGCCCTTCGAGTTGGGCGCGCACCTGATCCTGGGCCACCAGGTTGAACAGATCCGGCACCGCCACGGTGAGGATGCGGGCTTCGCTGTCCACCGCCAGGGGCAGGAGGCGGTGCCGCCGGGCGAGGTGCTCCGGCAGCAGGGCGATGGCTTCCGGGTCGGCCACCGCCTGGGACAGTTCGATGCTGGCCTCGCCGGCATTGTGGGCCAGCACGTCGCGCAGCATGGCTTCGCCGATGAACCCCAGGCTGACGAGTTGGCGCCCCAGCGGCATGCCGCTCACCACCTGTTCGGTCAGGGCGATCTTGAGCTGGTCATGGCTGATCATACCCTGGGCGGTCAGCCATTCGCCTAGTTTGGGGGGCTCGGGGAAGTGGGGCATGGCGCTTCGCGAATTTTGAATGCTGAATTTTTAATTCAAAATTAAAAATTCAGCATTCAAAATTACTCGTTCTGGTACGTCTGCATGCGGCTGTACAGGGT
>CAIXFP010000558.1 GCA_903918705.1 uncultured Pseudomonadota bacterium | reverse complement strand
GGCAGGCCCCAGAGCGGCCCCTGCAGGCGCGGGAACAACAGGAACAGCAGCAGCGCCAGCGGCACGGCCTGCAGCATCAGGCGGGCGGCGTAGGTAAACGTGGGACGCCAGTCGCTCAGCGCGTCCGGCGCCGTTTGCGTGGCGATCATGCCAGCCGCCAGGGCCAGGGCGGCGAAGGCCATGTAGGCGGCGGTGGCCAGGCCCTGGCCTTCGAGGAAATTCGCCACCAGGAGGAATACGCCGAGGAACAGGAGGCTGAGCCGGTCCCGCGGTGTCGTCGTCTCCAGCAGTTTGGCGCCGCAAAGATAGGTCAGCAACGCCACCCCGGCGCTGGGACCGATCACCGTCCGGTATTGCAGCAGTACCCCCGCCACCCCGCCCAGGGCCAGCGCCATCCTGGGCAGGCGCCCCAGGGCCGGGCGGCCGCTACGGGCAGCATGCAGGCTGGCCCAGGCGAAACCCAGCCAGGCCAGGCTGATCCACGCCGGCAGTTGCAAAGCCTGGGGAGCGAGCACCAGGAAGAGGGGGCCTATCAGCCAGAGCAGGGCGGGGAGGGCGGGAGCCGGCGCGGTCGATATGCGGCCGAGGATGCCAAAGTCCAACAGGCTGCTAGTCCCCATGCCGCGCCAGCGCCTCCAGGCATTGCCGCAGATGGCTTTCGCCGCTTTGCGGCGGCAGGGTGCGGCCGGGCAGTTTCAGGCCGAAGGCCAGGCCGGCGGCGTGGGCATCCAGGGCCCAGCGGGCGAGGCGTGACAAACGGCCTTCCACGTCGCGTTCCGGGGTTTGCCACCAACTCAGCCACAGGTAGCGCCCGGCGCCGCCGCCGAACTGCTTGGTGAGCAGCTTGTCGCCGCCCCGCGCCGAAGCCTTCCAGGCGATGCGGCGGGTGGTGTCGCCGGGCAGGTAGCCGCGCAGGCCGGTGAAGTCCATGCCTTCTTCGCGCCGCCCCGGTTCCGCCGCGTCATCAGCGGCGGCGGCCAGGGCCGGCAGAGGCAGGGGCGTGGCGGCGGGGCGGGGGTAGACGAGGACGCCCCAGTCCAGTTCCAGCACGCTCCAGCAGCGGAACAGGCCCAGGGGGAATTCGCTGCGCAGGGAAAAACGGCCGGGCGTGTGCCAGCCGCGTTCCGGCTGGGGCAGGGGCAATTCGAGCAGGCCGCCGGCGCCGGCCGGCAGGTCGGCCGCCTCGCCGCGCCCCCGCCCATGGTCGAGGGCGATGCGCCGCCGCGCCAGGCCGCTGGGGTTGTCCACCCGCAGCCGGAAACAGGCCGTCTCGCCGGCAAAGACCGGCACGGTGGCGCCACTTTGCAGTACCAGGCCGGAGAGGTTGCGTTGGGTATGCAGCATGCCCACCACGGCGAGGCCGACGAACCAGAAGGTGAACAGGTAGACCAGGCTGACCCCGTAGTTGATGGCGCCGATGAGCAGGCCCAACAGCAGCAGGGCGAACACCAAACCGGAGCGGGTGGGCAGAATGTAGAGGCGGCGCGAGTCCAGGGTCAGTGGCCCGGTCTCCACGGCGGGCTTGCGCCAGGGCAGATAGGGCAGGGCGGCCATGGCTGCCGGGTAATTCAGCCGCCCGCCCGCGCCCGGATTTCCTGGCGGTGGCGGCGGAACACGAACTGGTAGAGGGCGTCGACGAGGTCTTCCGGCAAGGCTTCCAGACGCGCCAGGGCCTGGCCGGGCGGCGCGGCTTCCGCCAGGGCCGGCAGGCGCAGGGTGAGGGGCAGGCTCTCGGACGGGCGCAGTTCCAGCACCAGGCTGCTGCCGGCCGCCGGAGCGGTGGCCTCGTTCCAGGCCAGCGTCGTGGGGGTGAGCGTCACCTGATGCGGCGCGGGTGCCGGGCCGGGCTCCAGGGCGCGGGCGAGGAGGAACAAGGCCAGATCCAGTTTGGCTTCCAGACGTTCCAGACGGCGGTTTTCCGGGCCGGGGCTCTCCAGTTCGTGGCCGCCTTCCATCTGGTTGAAGGCGCCGAGCAGCAGCGTCGCTTCCCGCAGCAGGCCATGGCGCGCTTGCGCGTCGAGGTCGGCGGGGCTCCAGGCCAGGGGCATGGAACAGGTGCAAAAGAGACCGTCAGTCATCGTCGCCTCCGGGAAAGAGTTTGCCGCCGTGGGCGGCCAGCCGCGCCGTGCCGTAGCAGGCTTCCTGTTCCGCCGCGCACCGCACCGGCACGGCGAGGCGGCGGGCGCGGATGCGGGACCAGGCCTCGTTGCGGGCGCCGCCGCCGGCGGTGGTGACGGATGCAAGCGGGGTGGCACCCAGTTCCAAAAGTTTGTGGTAGCCCTCGGCCTCGATGCGCGCCAGGCCTTCCAGCAGCCCTTGCAGGAACTCGATGCGGCTGGCCGGGCGCGGTTCCAGGCGGGGAGCGAGGTCCGGGTCGTTGATCGGGAAACGCTCGCCCTTGGCCGGCAGCGGATAGTAATCCAGGCCGGTCGGGCGGTCCGGTTCGATGCGTGGCGACAGGGCCAGGAGTTCGTCGTCGCTGAAATGTTGCCGCAGCGTGGCACCTCCGGCGTTGGAGGCGCCGCCGGCCAGCCAGTGGCGGCCGTACCAGTGGGAGTAGACGCCAAATTCACCGGCGTCCACCCGTGTCTCCGAGAGGAGTTTCAGCACCAGGGTGCTGCCCAGGGAGGTGACCGCCTGCCCCGGTTGGTCGACGCCGGCGGCGAGGAAGGCGGCGATGCTGTCGGTGGTGCCGGCGCGCACCAGGCAATCCGGATTGATGCCCAGTTCCCGCACCCGCGGCCGTTCCACCAGAGCCAGGGCGGTGCCGGGCGGAACCGTCTCGGGCAGGGTGTCGATATCGGCGAGGTACGCCACCCACTCCGGCCATTGCCCGGTTTCCAGGTCCAGGCCCATTTTCAGGGCGTTGTGGTAGTCGCTCACCGGGCGGCCGGAGAGCAGGGCGGAGAGCCAGTCGGCCTGGTTGAGGAACAGCCGGGAGCGCTCCGGTCCGAGGCGGTTTTTCAGCCAGAGCACCTTGGCCAGCCCGGAAGTGGACGCCGCCGCCGGATGGCCGGCCCCGGCGGCGCGGCGGATGAGTTCGGCCTCGGCCACGGCGCGAGCGTCGTTGTAGGGCAGGGGCGGATACAGGATTTCCAGGGCCTCGTTGCAGGCCAGCACGGTGGCGGAGGTGCCGTCCACGGCCACGGCCTGGAGGCGCCGGCGCAGGCCGGCGGGCACCTGGGCGATCACGCTGAACAGGGCTTCGCGCCAGGTGGCGGCGGCTTCGTCGGGGGTGAGGTGGCCGAACTCCACTCGCGCCATGTCTTCGATCTGGCCACCCGGTGCCATGACGCAGGCGCGGGCGCCGGACGTGCCGAAGTCGATGCCGAGGTACATCAGAGCGTCCTCAAGGGGCGGCGGCGGGCCAAGTCGGAGCGTTGGTCCCCCCCTTTCCTAAAGGGGGGCAGGGGGGATTTAGCAGGGTGTGAGCTGGCGCAACCCGCGCAGAAATCCCCCCCGGCCCCCCTTTGGTAAAGGAGGGAGTTGCGGCAGTGGTAAATCCAGCCGTCATACCCCGTACTGCTGGAACCACGCCTGCATCCGCTTCCAACCGTCCTCCGCCTCTTCCTTGCGGTAGCTGGGCCGGTAGTCGGCGTTGAAGGCGTGGGGGGCGTTGGGGTAGACGTGGATATGGGAGGCCTTGCTGGCCGGGTTGGCCGACGCCGCCAGGGCGGCGCGCATTTTCTCCACCGAGTCCAGGGTGATGCCCTGGTCGAGTCCACCGTAGAGTCCCAGTACCGGGGCATGCAGGGTGTCGGCCAGGTCCAGGGGATGTTGCGGCGCCAGAGGCGTGTGGTCGCCCGCCAGCTTGCCGTACCAGGCCACGGCGGCTTTCAGATTCGGATTGTGGGCGGCATACAGCCAGACGATGCGGCCCCCCCAGCAGAAGCCGGTCAGCCCCAACCGCCCCATGTCGCCGCCATGGCCTTGCGCCCAGGCGGCACAGGCGTCCAGGTCGGCCATGACCTGGGCGTCCGGAACCTTGGCGACCAGGTTCTTGAGGATGTCGGGAATCGCCGCGTACTGGCGCGGGTCGCCCTGGCGCGCATAGAGCTCCGGGGCGATGGCCAGGTAGCCCAGCTTGGCCAGGCGGCGGCAGATGTCCTTGATGTGCTCGTGGACGCCGAAGATTTCCTGAACCACCAGGATGACCGGGAAATCGTTGCCCTGGGCGGGGCGCGCGCGGTAGGCGGGCAGAGCGCCGTCGCCGGTCGGCACGCTGATTTCCCCGGCGAGCAAGCCTTCGGCGGATGTGGTGATGGCGCTGTCCGCCATCACCGGCTGCACCGCCAGGGCAAAGCCGGCGCCCAGGGCGGTGACCAGAAAGCCGCGCCGGTCGTAAGGCAGGGGCGGGGGAATCAGGCTGTCGAAATCGGAACGCTGGGTCATGTCGGTCTCCTCGTGGTGGGGTGGCGTCGGGTAACGGCGCGAAAAACCGCGCCTCACCCGACCTACGGGATGGGCACTTCCAACAGGATGCGCGCCGCCCAGTCGTCAGCCGGATTCATCAAACCCACGGCCGGGAACAATCGGTGCGGCACCAGGGCCGGCAGCACGGCGCGGACATCCTCCGGTTGCACGAAGTCGCGCCCTTGCAGGAAGGCCCAGGCTTGCGCCGCATGCAGGCAGCCGAGGCCGGCGCGGGGTGACAGGCCGGCGGCAAAACGAGCGTCGTTGCGGCTGGCGGCCAGCAGAGCCTGCAGGTAATCGAGCAGTGCGTCGGAAACGTGGATGGCCTGCGCCTGCTGTTGCAGATGCATGAACTCCGCCGGATTGAGGATGGCCCGCAACTTGGCCAGCAACTCGCGCCGGTCCTGGCCGCGCAACAGGTCGCGCTCGGCGGCGTGGGCCGGATAGCCCAGGCGGATGCGCATGAGGAAGCGGTCGAGTTGCGATTCCGGCAGGGGAAAGGCGCCCACCTGCTCGCTCGGGTTTTGCGTGGCGATGACGAAGAAGGGCACGGGCAGCGGCCGGGTCTCGCCTTCAATGCTGACCTGGCCTTCCTCCATGGCTTCCAGCAGGGCGCTCTGGGCCTTGGGGCTGGCCCGGTTGATCTCGTCGGCCAGGATTACCTGGGCGAAGATGGGGCCGGGATGGAAGTTGAATCTGGCGCTTTCCCGGTCGTAGATGGCCGCACCCAGGATGTCGGCGGGCAGCAGATCGCTGGTGAACTGGATGCGGTGGAAATCCAGTCCCAGGGTGCGCGCGAGGGCGTGGGCCAGGGTGGTTTTGCCCACGCCGGGCGCGTCTTCGATCAGCAGGTGCCCGCGCGCCAGCAGGCAGGCCAGGCCCAGGCGCACCTGGTTCTCCTTGCCGAGGACGACATGGTTGACCTGGTCGAGGGCGTGCTGGAGGGAGGGGGTCATGGTGCCGGCGCTTGCAGGACATTGACGGCCATGGAACCGGCTGCCAATTGCAGGCGATCATCATTGGTCCAGAATTCGTCGCAGCCATGTTGTTGAGCGGCAGCGAGATGCAGCGCATCCGGCGTCTTGAGTCCATGGCGTCCGCGCAACTGAAGCGCCAGGTCGAAGGTCTTGTCATCCTTGGAAAGCCAGCGCTGGTCTGCAAGAAATTCTTCGTAATCCGCTGTCAGTGCAAGGTTTGATTCACGCAAGGGTTTGATTAGCACTTCCATCCTGACCAGTGGCGACACACATAACACCACATCGCTCGTTTGTTCCAGGAAGTGCCGTGTTCTCTCGCTGTATCGTTCTGCGTCTTCGATGAGATAGATGACCACGCAGGCATCGAGATACGCCAGACGCATCAACAGTCTCCCCAGTCATTGCGTAACGTCTCGATTCGTTGTTTGACCTCGTTCGGGTCGGCCTTGGGACGATGGGCAAACCGCGGTGACGCCAGGAGCCGACGCACCCGTTGCAGACTGCCCTTGTCCCAGGGCTGTTCAATGCTAAACCCCACGGTAAGCCCATACTCTGTCGAAGTTGAGGACATTGCGATAGAGGGCGTCGCTGATATTGGATTCGTCATTGAAGCGAAGGATGTTCAGTGCGAAGGAGCGCAGCAAGGCGAAG
>CAIXFP010000557.1 GCA_903918705.1 uncultured Pseudomonadota bacterium | reverse complement strand
AGGTTGAACTGGAAGGTCTCCACCCGCTCTGTGGGTAGTAACAGGACGTCACTGGTGTCGGTGTAGATGACGCGGCGCTGGAAGCCCGGATTGAGGGAGAGAAACTCGTCCAGATCCATTTCCGCCAGACGCGCCGCCTGCCTCGCTTCCATGGGATGGCTCAGTTTGACCTGCATGAAATAGGGTTCGTTGGCCAGGACGTCGAGAGTGAAGCCAAACCGATTGGGATCGAGCACGATATTGCGCATGGCAATCAGCTTGGGCACGTAATTCCGTGTTTCCGCGGGCAGTTTGAGGCTGGCGTAGTCAACCGGCCTCTCGCCGCGGCGCGATTGCGCGCGTTGGACGCAGCCTTCGCCGCAGTTGTAGGCCGCCAGAGCCAGTTCCCAGTCGCCGAACATGTTGTAAAGGTTTTGCAGATAGTCCAGGGCGGCGCGGGTAGCGGTGAGTACGTCGCGGCGTCCGTCGTACCAGGCATTCTGCTTGAGCCCGTAGATTCTGCCGGTGGAAGGGATGAACTGCCAGATGCCGGAGGCTTTCATCGGCGACTCGGCCTGGGGGTTGTAGGCCGATTCGATCATGGGCAGCAGGGCGATTTCCATCGGCATGCCGCGCTTTTCGACTTCCTCGACGATGTAGTAGAGATACAGGCGGCTGCGTTCGATGCCGCGTTCGAGATAGGCCGGGTGCTTGCTGAACCATTCCTCGTGGACCCGGGTGAGGGCCGGGTCGGACTCCGTCATGCGAAAGCCGGAGCGCATGCGCGTCCACAGATCGCCTTGGGCTTCAACTGGATTTGCTTCGCCGGAGATCGAGGCGAGCGCGTAGCTGATCTTCAGTTCCGGTGTCGGGCTCTCGGCGGAGCACGGGGCGACGCCCACCAGCCAGCCTAAAAGCAGAATGAGGAGGGCAAAAATATGTCGGCTTGAGGTCATCGGGCGAGGCGGGTATGGGGCACTTGGCAAAACACGTGGCAAGGCGTGCTGCGAATGTCGACGCGCGACGCTAGGCCTTGTAGGAGTGCGCATCCTACCCGACACGAGCCCGAAAATCAATGCAAGTCACTGTTCTTATTACAAAAGTTATAGGGCTAGGGCCCGTCAGCCGCCGTCTTTCCAGCTTCGCAGCTCGGTAAAGGTCGCCAGGCCAGGCTGGAGGGGGCGTCCCGCGTGTCGCGACGCCGCGGCGTTGACACGGGCTACAGCGCACCTCAGGAAGGGGTTGGTGGCCATCTCCGTATTCAGGGAAACCGGCAGGCTGGGAATTTCCTGATCCCGTAGGTTGCGCACATCAGCCAAGCGTTGGCGCAGGGCAGGATTGTCCGGCTCCACCTTCAGGGCGAAGGCGAGGTTGTCCAGGGTGTATTCGTGGGCACAGTAGATCAGGGTGTCCGGCGGGAGGGCGCGGATGTGATCGAGTGAGGCATGCATCTGCGCCGGAGTGCCTTCAAACAGGCGCCCGCAGCCACAGGAGAAGAGGGTGTCGCCACAGAACAGGGCCCCCTGGGCGACGTAGCAAAGATGGCCCAGCGTGTGGCCGGGGCTGGCGAAAACCTGGAATGCCGCGTCGAGTGCTTCCACCACCACGGACTCCCCGCCCAGTAAAGGATGCGTGCGGCCAGGGATGGTTTCATTGCCCGGCCCATAGACGGGAACCGCATGGCGCGCGGTGATTTCCCGGATGCCGCCGGTATGGTCGCCGTGGTGGTGAGTGACCAGAATGGCGACCGGGGTGATATGTCGTGCCTCAAGCCAAGCTAAAATCGGCGCGGCCTCCCCGGGGTCGACCAGCACAGCGGAATCGTCATCGTGGATGACCCATACATAGTTGTCCCGGAATGCGGGGATGGCGGTCACTTTCATGCGGGCATTGTCCCGACTTCTTTTCCAGGGCGTCAATCAGTGCGGACATGGTTCGATAGCGAGTTGGGTCAATACGTGCTGGCGCGGGAGCAGGCCTGGTTCGACGCCGTCAGCGCCGACCTGTTCGGCTTCAATGCCATGCAGGTGGGCCATTGTGGGGTGGAATGCCTGCGCGCCAACCGTATGCCGCACCGGTTTTGTGGGGGCCGCCTGGAAGGGGAATTGCTTTGTCTCCCGGAGCATTTGCCCGTGGCCAGTCAAAGCCTGGATCTCCTGGCCTTGCCTCATCAGTTGGAGTTTTCCGCCCAGCCGCACCAGGTGTTGCGCGAGGCCGAGCGCGTTTTGCGTCCTGAGGGACGTCTTTTGATCGCGGGCTTCAATCCCTTCAGCCTCTGGGGGCTGCGCCGGCGCTTCAATCGCCAGGAAGGCGAGTGGCCCTGGAGCGGTCGCTTCATCCACCTTGCCCGTATCAAGGATTGGCTGGCGCTGCTGGGTTTCGAACTGGCGGGGGGGCGCATGGCCTGCTATGCCCCTCCCCTGGAACGCGGTGCCTGGATTGACCGTTTTGCCTTTCTCGAAGCGGCCGGCGATCGTTGGTGGGCCTTGGGGGGCGGCGTGTATCTGATCCATGCCGTGAAGCGTGTACATGGCATGCGCCTGATCGCACCCAAGTGGGATGGGCAATGGCTGCCGCGCCCCAAGTGGGCCAATTCCACACGTAACTCGCTGAATAAACATGGCTGAAGAAAATCTCGTGGATTTGTATAGCGACGGTGCCTGTAAGGGCAACCCCGGCGTTGGTGGTTGGGGCGTGCTGCTGCGGTTTGGTGTGGCCGAGAAGACCCTTCGCGGGGGAGCCCGCGAGACCACCAACAACCGCATGGAACTGCAGGCGGTGATCGAGGGTTTGAAGGCGCTCAATCGTCCTTGCCGAGTGCGTGTGCATACCGATTCGAAATATGTCCAGCAAGGCATCTCGGAATGGTTGCCCAACTGGATTCGCCGTGGCTGGAGAACGGCTGCCGGCGGCGCGGTCAAGAATCAGGACTTGTGGCAGCAACTTTCCGCCCAGGCCAGCCGCCATCAGGTCGAATGGCTATGGGTGAAGGGCCATGCCGGCCATCCGGAAAATGAACGCGCCGATGCCCTGGCCAACGAGGGTGTGCTGCTCGCCTTGCAGGAGAACCGTTGATGCGACAGATCGTGCTGGATACGGAAACCACCGGGCTCGACCCGGCATTGGGGCACCGAGTGATCGAGATCGGAGCTCTGGAACTGGTCAATCGGCTGCCTACCGGGGCGACCTATCACGTCTATCTCAATCCGGATCGAGAAATCGATGCCGGGGCGGTGGCCGTGCATGGCCTGACCAACGATTTCCTCGCCGACAAGCCGCGCTTTGCCGACATCGCCCGCGAGTTCCTGGAGTTCGTGCGCGAGGCTGAACTGGTCATCCACAACGCGCCGTTCGACGTGGGATTCCTCAATAGCGAACTGGCGAAGCTGGGTGAGGGGCCGCTCAAACGTTTCTGCACTGTCCTGGATACCTTGAAATTGGCCAAGGATTTGCACCCCGGCCAAAAGAACAACCTGGATGCCTTGTGCCGCCGCTACGAGGTGGACAACTCCGGACGTGCCTTCCATGGCGCTTTGCTGGACGCCCAATTGCTCGCCGAGGTCTATCTGGCCATGACGCGGGGACAGGAGACCCTGGGTATCGACGTCGCCACGCCGGCCCAGACGCAGGCGGCCACCCTGGTGCGGCGCGGGCCACTCAAGGTTGTGCGCGCGGACGCCGCGGAATTGGCGGCCCATACGGCCTACCTGGCCGCCATGGCGAAGGAATGCGGGACGGAACCGGCATGGTGAGGGCGGTTTGTACACAGCACTGTTTAACCTTGATTCTTCGGTTGACCGCTCGTTTGGCTCCGTGAGGCCACATGGGTGCCGAGGTTCGCGCCTTCGATCACGCTCACCGGTTGGGTGAGCCCGCTACGCGCCCGAGTGCGGGCCCCGGCTCGCGGCGTCGTCGCGTCTTGCCAGCCGACCCGACAGATCCACACTCGGGCGCGTTCAACTGAGGAATCAAGCTGTACCTGTCCCAGCTGCTCTGGAACAGATACCGCGCATCACCCGAAATTACTTGACCTGTATTGTCGGGAATTGGTGTATAAACATCCCAAGGTGAACGGCAATGATGCCGTTCTCCAGGATCCAGCTTCGTCCTCCGAAGGAATTACCATGAACGCCTTACACATCGTCTGCCGCGATGCCAGGTCAACCCACGGAACGTGGTGCGTGACTGTCACCGGTGCGGTAGACGTTTTCCCGGGTATCGCGGCGTGAACCCGCGGTTTGAGACACAACGGAGCCCGACATGCTACATGTGACCCAGAATGACAAATTTCCACTCCGCCTGTTTTCCCTGCTCTTCACCTCGATTGCCCTGCTGATCCTGGCAGGTGCCTGGTACGTGGGGAACGAACGCATCGCCAGCGAACAGGAACTCATCCGATCCGGCGAAATCGGCACCGTGGTCCTCGGCGTACGACGCCTGGACGATGAATTGCATGTGCCGTATCAGCAGTTGCACACCCTGGCCAAGGAAAGTGCCATCCAGCAGGCCATCGACGGCGGCGACGGCAAGTCGCTCCAGGGCATGGCGGCGCAGTTCTCCAGTCTGATCGCCTACAACGGCTATTACGACAAAGTGCGCTGGGTGGACCAGACCGGCATGGAGCGGGTGCGGGTCAACAATGTGGCGGGCAAGCCGGTGACGGTTGCGGCCGAGAAGTTGCAGAATCTCTCCGCGGCCTATTTCTTCCGCGACACCCAGCGCCTGAAACCGGGGCAGTACTACATTTCGCCGCTGGATCTGAACATCGAGAACGGCCAGGTGGAAGCCCCCCACAAACCCGTGTTGCGTCTGGCGACGCCCGTCCAGGATCGCAACGGCAAGCCGCGCGGCATCCTCATCATCAACATCGCCGCCCAACATCTGCTCGACTCCTTTACCGAGAGCCTGGTGGGTGCCCGCGACCACGCCATGCTGCTGAACAGTAGCGGAGCCTGGCTGGTCAGTCCCAACCTGGACGACGCTTTCAACCCCGTGCGGACATTGGCCCGCATCAACCCGCCCGCCTGGCAGGCCATCTCCGCCATTCCCTCTGGCCAGGTGGAAACCGGTAGTGGTTTGTGGACGTGGAGTACCGCCTATCCCCTCAAGGTGGATGACGACCGCGGCATCAGCGAGATTCCCCAGTGGCTGGTGGTCTCGCAACTTCCGGCCAGCCAGTTGGAAATGATCAGCAAGGGCGCCTGGAGCGCGGTCGGCATCAACACCGTGATCCTGCTGCTCTTGTTCGGTTTCCTGAGCGCCTGGCTGGCCCGCGCCCTCACCGGCCGCGCCCGTGCTCTGGTGGACGCCACCCGCGCCCATGCCGAGGCGGCGGCGGCCAATCGCCTGGCCGAGGTGCATCAGCGCTTCCGCCTGGTGGTGGAAGCCAATTCCACCGGCCTCCTGGTGGTGGATAGCGCCGGCCGCATCGTCCTGACCAACCCGGCTCTGGAACGCATGTTCGGCTACACACGGGAAGAACTCGTCGGGCAAGCGATGGAAATTCTCCTGCCCGAGTCGGAACACGCCCGCCACGTCGGCTTGCGCGGCGAATATCTGAATTCGCCCCAACCGCGGCCCATGGGAGCCGGGCGCGACCTGCACGGGCGACGCCGTGACGGCAGCATCCTGCCGGTGGAAATCAGCCTGAGTTCCTTCACCGAGAACGGCGAGCGTTTCGTCGATGCGGTGGTGGTCGACATTTCCCAGCGCCAGCGCATGGAGCGCCTGCGCCAGTACAGCGAGACGCGCCTGCAAGTTCTGATGCAGACCAACCCCAATGGCCTCGTGGTGGTGGACGACCTGGGCCGCATCCAGATGACCAACCCGGCCCTGGAGCGAATGTTCGGTTACGAGCCCGGCGAGTTGCTGGACAAACCCGTGGAAGCGCTGCTACCCGAAGCCAGTCGCGCGCAACACAACCTGGCGCGCGAGCACTACATGCAGGCGCCCAGCATCCGCAGCATGGGTGCGGGACTCGACCTGCGCGGCCAGCGCAAGGACGGCAGCGTATTCCCGGTGGCGGTGAGCCTCGCGAGCTTCGTGGAAGATGACCGGACCTACGCGCAGGCCACCATCATCGATCTGTCCGAGATCCCATAAGCCCGCGCCACGACCGTTGCT
>CAIXFP010000556.1 GCA_903918705.1 uncultured Pseudomonadota bacterium | reverse complement strand
TCCAGTCGCCGCGCCAGTTCTTCCTGGCGGCGGCCCTGGCGCGACATCAGGAGGAAAAACAGGAGAGCGAAGGCGGCCAGGCTCACGCCGGCGACCAGGCTCCTGATGGATTCCGGGCTGGCCAGACAGGCCAGGGGCGGCACCAGTCCGCCCAACAGCAGCAAGCCCCGGAGCGGGGCCATGGTCAATGCGGTGGCGGGCTTCATCGGGCTATGTCCAGGCGCAGTCACTCACGCCGCGCGCCGCTTGAATTGATGCAAGCGAAAACCCAAAAGCCACAGGGTTCCGAAATAGGCCGCCACGCCGCCTGTAACCAGGACGGCCAGGTGAAGGATGCGCTGGGAAAATCCATAGCTGATCCAGAGAGATTCCTTATCCATACCCAACCAAAGAAACGCCCCCAAAACCGCGAGCGCCGCGCCCAACTTGAACAGAAAGCCGCTCCAGCCCGGCTGCGGCTGGAATATGCCTTGTTGGCGCAATTTATGGAACAGGATGCCGGCATTCAGACAGGCGCCCAGGCCGATGGACAGCGCCAGGCCCGCGTGCTTGAGTTTCCAGATGAATATCAGGTTCATGCCTTGGGTGGCGAGCAGGGTGACTATGGCGATCTTCACCGGCGTCTTGATGTTCTGCCGGGCATAAAACCCCGGGGCAAGCACCTTCACCAGGATCAGCCCCAGCAGGCCGACCGAATAGGCCACCAGGGCAAGGCGCGTCATTTCCACGTCGTGGGCGGTGAAGGCTCCGTACTTGAACAGGGTGGCGATCAGCGGCACCGCCAGAACGCCCAGGGCCACGGCGGAGGGGGCCGCCAGCAGCAGGGTCATGCGCAGGCCCCAGTCCAGCAGCCTGGAATATTCGCCGGTGTTCTTGTCCGCGTGATGCTTGGAAAGTGACGGCAACAGGATGGTCCCCAGCGCCACCCCCAGCATGCCGGTGGGAAATTCCATCAGGCGGTCGGCGTAATACAACCACGACACGCTGCCGCTGGCCAGGAAGGACGCGAACAGGGTGTTGATGAGCAGGGAAATCTGGGAAATGGACACCCCGAACGCCGCCGGCCCCATCAGATAGAGGATGCGCCGCACCCCCTCATCCCGCGGAGCCCAGTCCCAGCGCGGAATCATGCCCAGACGCTTCAACGCGGGATATTGCAGCGACAGTTGCAGCACGCCGCCGAGGAACGCCCCCCAGCCCAGCGCCAGCACCGGCGGATCGAAATAGGGCGCGGCGAAGGCTGCGGCCAGGATCATCGCCACGTTGAGCAGCACCGGCGTGAACGCCGGCACCATGAAGCGGCTCCAGGTATTGAGGATGCCGCCGGCGAAGGACACCAGGGACATGAACAGGATGTAGGGAAACACAATGCGGGTGAGATGCACGGTCAGCGCGAACTTGTCCGGGTCGGCGCTGAAACCGGGTGCCGAAATCAGGACCACCAGGGGCGCCGCGACGATGCCTAGAGCGGACACCGTGGCCACCGCGACGAACAGTACCGTCGCCACCCGAGCCACCAGCAGGTGGGTCGCTTCGTCGCCGCGGCGGTTCTTGTATTCCGCCAGGATCGGCACGAAGGCCTGGGAAAACGCCCCCTCGGCGAACAGGCGGCGCAACAGATTGGGCAGCTTGAAGGCGACAAAGAAGGCATCGGTCGTCACTCCCGCGCCGAACACCCGAGCCACGATGGTATCCCTCAAAAACCCCAGGATGCGGGACAACAAAGTCATGGAACTGACCGAGGCAAGGGCTTTGAGCAGATTCATCAGGAGGCGGTTTGGAGGGAACGCGGCATGGTAGCCAAAGCAGACCCTCGGGGATAGCCGCGCCTCTTGCAGGCGAGGTGGATTTATATATAATTCGTCGCTCTTTCAGCGCCTGTAGCTCAGTTGGATAGAGTACTTGGCTACGAACCAAGGGGTCGTGGGTTCGAATCCTGCCAGGCGCGCCAAAAGAAACAAGGGCTTAGATCGCAAGGTCTAGGCCCTTTTGCATTGGCGCTCAGACCGGGGGAACACCTTGTGCACCCTGATCACGAGTCGCCGCAGCCCAGCGATCTTTTTCATGTTCGCCAAGTGGCATCAGCATTGAACTCATCTTCAGCGTCCACGTCGCCTATGTGCGCATGTCCCATGCAATCGGCACAGTTGGGCAAACTCAAGGGCCAAGGGCCGCCCGCCTGGACTGGGGATATTCTTCGCCGGCCTGTCTAAGCGCCCGCGATGCGGAAAAAATCTCCGGAATGACCGCAAGCTGGAACGGTTACCCTTGACTCCTCAGTTGCACTCGCCCGAGTGTGGGTCGGTCGGCTGGCAAGGCGCGTCGGGCCCGCAATCGGGCGCGTAGCGGGCTCACCCAACAGGTGAGCGTGAACGGAGGCGCGAACCTCAGCACCCATGCACCACCACGGAACAAAACGAGCGGTCAACTGAAAAAATAAACCTAAATCCGGCAGTTAAAACCGTAAGCCGTTGGGCAAAGCCCAACCTACGACGACTCACCCAGCGGGTGACCCCACTGGTCCTCGTTAACGCAGGAACCTTCTGGTTTGAGGCCCCATACCATCCTGGCAACCGCGGATTCCAGGATCAAGGATTACACATTCCATACACAAAAAAATGCCCTGGACGAACCCAGGGCTGTTCAATGCTAAACCCCACGGTAAGCCCATACTCTGTCGAAGTTGAGGACATTGCGATAGAGGGCGTCGCTGATATTGGATTCGTCATTGAAGCGAAGGATGTTCAGTGCGAAGGAGCGCAGCAAGGCGAAG
>CAIXFP010000555.1 GCA_903918705.1 uncultured Pseudomonadota bacterium | reverse complement strand
TACAACCTCAAGCGCCTGGTTTACCTGAAGCGCGCGGGAATCGAGGCCTTCTGATGCCCAAAATGGGCCAGAACTCCCAAATATCGAGCGGCCCATGGAAAATTCGCGGTGGAACTGCTCAATAAAGTAGCAATTTACCGAGGAAATCGCACCGCGTTCGGCCGCGCGCATCATTTCATCGCTGGATTTGATGAAAACTTCGGGTTATTCGAGGTGCCCTTGAGTTGGCCGATGCGCACCAGATTATCGAGCGCCGGTAAACTCATCGGCATCACCGATCAGGGGAAGTATGGGCTGAGCCATGACGCGATTGACGAACGAATCCGGTTCCGCCCGGCGCCGTTCGAATTCAGCCGAGGAATAACAGGTCGGGTTGACCTTTCTGCCCAGACCCTCCTCCAGCGGAAGCAAGCGTTCCAGAACCTCGCCCAGCACCAGATTCTCGCCAACCAGCATGACGTCGATATCGCTCGTGGCGGTTTCGGTCTGCTTGGCCACGGAACCGTAGATCCAGGCTGCGCGCAATTGAGGACTCAACGACGACAATGCTTCGCGTAGCATAGGTTCGATGCCGAGCGTCTTTCGTGTCAGGGTCACCAACTCGCTAAAGACCGGGCTTTTCGAATTGGCCTGGAAGAGGCGAAGGTTGCCGACACGTTCTGAAGACACCAAACCAGCATCGGTAAGCTTTCGCAGTTCGCGCTGAAGCGAGGCACTTCCCAAACTCGTGAGCCGGCGAAGTTCACTCATGTGGAAGCTGCGCTCAGATTGCCCGAACAGCCAGCGGAAAAGTCGGGACTGGCTTTCGGAGAACAGGGCGGAAGCGATAGACATGGCCATATACTAGCACATACGTGCCAGCAAATAGCACGACATATCATTACCCCCATCGACCTCTACCTCTACAGCGCCTTCCCTGCATGCTCAACACCCATACCTTCGATCGGCGGACTCCCATCCCGACAGAGGTTGATGGCGTAGTCCATTGCCAGCACCATCTTCTTGCCATCTTTGGTTAGCACATTGGCCTGGCTCAGACGCACGTTAAGGCGCTTGCACCCCTCCTGCTCGAAACTCTTGATGGTTGTTACCTCGGCCCGGACTGGTGCTGACGATCCTGTGGTGCTCACGATCTTTTCGGCCACCGGACCGATCAGCATGCCCGCCGACTTCCCGTCTGGCGCGTCAATGGCATGCATGAGCAGCGGTCTGATGTTGCTGTACTCGGCCGCCGCACTTGCTACGGACAACATCATCCCGGCCAGGATCACGATCGACTTCCACTTCACCACAGCGATTCCTCTGTAGTGGTGGTTATCTGAGGTTGTGGCGAGATCCCGGACGCCAGAAGTTCGACGGCTCTGGCAAAGGCAGCACGCACTATCGAGTCCGGTGTTTCCGGGGCATCGGCGGCGGCTTTCAAAGAAAATCCGTAGCTGTGATCGGAAAGCGTCACCTCAACAAAGGCAGTGGCCACGCCAGGCACTTGCTTGGCTTCAGTAGCATGTTGGTCGAACAGTCCACCGACCCATGCCCCAACCAACCCGATAACGATGCCGCCCGTCGTACTGCCGGTAAGCTGGGAACCCTGGGATACCACGCCGGCATCCATATCCAGAATGCTTCTCCGAGCATTTCGATTGTTATTCTGGACGCCTTTATTGAGCGCGGCGGGGATGAATGTCGCAGACTTATCGGTAATGTCGTCGGCATCCAGCCTTTTTATCTCTCCATTCTTGGGAACATGGACGGATGCACTCAAGACAACCCGTGCATCGGCATCGGTGTCTCTCTCGACTACTGTATAGCCGGAGGCCCTCAGCATTTCTTTGATTGTGGGTTCAAACGTTTTGCAGTAGCCACACTCAATGAATATTTTTCGAGAATTGTTCAATGGCGGCGTGTTTAT
>CAIXFP010000554.1 GCA_903918705.1 uncultured Pseudomonadota bacterium | reverse complement strand
GGCGGAAGAATCTAATACCACCGTGCGCGACTACTTCCTTCTCTCCCTGCTGACCGGTGCCCGGCGTAGCAACGTGCTGGCTATGCGTTGGGCTGAAATCAACCTCGACGAGGGTATCTGGCGCATCCCGGAAACCAAGAACGGTACCCCGCAAAATGTCACGCTCTCTCCGGAAGCGCTCGCAATCCTGGGCAGCCGCCGACAGGCGGCCGAAAGAGGTGCGACCTACGTTTTCCCTGGCCATGGCAAGACTGGGCATCTCATGGAACCCCATAAGGGGTGGCTGCGAATATTCGATCGGGACGAGCTAACCCAGTTGACCGAGAGAATTGTGGCTGAAGGACGCCAATTCGCTGAAGCCACCGACCCTGTGACAGGCGACCTGTTACCCGAGTCCATCGAAGCGAAACTCGCGCGGGCACGGAGGTTGGCAAAGCAAGCGGGGATCAATATCGATGATGTGCGCATCCAAAACCTGCGCATCCACGACCTGCGCCGTACCCTCGGAAGCTGGCAGGCCAAGACCGGGGCATCCATGGCTATCATCGGCAAGAGCCTGAACCACAAGAGTCAGCAGACTACAGCCATCTATGCCCGGCTCGACCTGGACCCGGTACGCCAGTCGGTGAACACCGCGACGGCGGCTATGCTTGATGCGGCCGGGATCAAGATGCCCCCGCCACAACGGCCCGCAGAATGAAAAATTCACAGCCACAGAGGTAGCTTATAGGCGACTATGTCATACACTGTAGAGCACTACATCACTGCCGAGGGCAAGGATCCGACGCAAAGTTGGCTTGATGGTCTGCGTGACATGAAGGGGCGGGTTGCCGTGCTGCGCCGAATCGACCGCATAACCTTGGGCAATTTTGGTGATCACAAACCTGTTGGCGGTGGTGTGTGGGAACTGCGCGTTGATGTTGGCCCAGGTTACCGTCTCTATTACGCCCAAGCCGGCAATACCCTGGTACTGCTGCTGTGTGGTGGAGACAAGAGCGGTCAGCAAGCAGACATCGAGCGTGCGCTTGCACATTGGACAGACTGGCAACGGAGAGACCCATGAAATCCCGACCCCATGACGACGCGACGGTCGAGAGCTTCCGCCACGACCCGGAATTGGCCGCCGCCTATCTGAATGACGTACTGGTGGATGGCGAACAGGAAGAGTTGATGATCGCCCTGCGCCGGGTTTCTACCGCCTTTGGCGGGGTGGGTGAGATCGCCCAGCAGGCCGAACTGAATGCCAAGACGCTGTATCGCACCCTTTCCCCCAAGGGCAATCCGGAGCTGCGTAGTCTGACCGCCATCCTGAGGGCAATGGGGCTGCGTTTGGCCATCGAACCTTTGGCACACGACGACCACCCGCATATACCCTTCATTATGTAGCAAACGCACCCAACCCATTCCCGCCTGAGCTCCTATCCTCTCCGCGTTTTCAACGCCACTGGAGCGGAGCATGGCGGAGTCCCACGTCGTCAGCGGCCTGGTCGAGAAGCGGTCCGAGATCGCCGGCCTGATTGAATTCCACCGAAAGGAAATAGGCCGCCTGGCGGGCCAAATGGCCCACCTGGACGCCACCCTCAAGCTGTTCGCCAGCGAGATCGACCTGCGCACCCTGCGGGTGAAGCGGCACCGGACCCGCAACAGCTACTTCCGCCCCGGCGAGGGCCAGCGCCTCTTGCTGGACGTGCTACGGGTGGCTGGCGAGGCGTTGCCGGCGCACCGAATCGGCAACGCCATGGCCACCAAGATCGGACTGGCCCTCGATACCGCCGACGCGGAGGAAACCTTCCTGAAGACCGTGAGGGGCATCGCCCGCAGGGCGGAGAAGGCCGGCCTGGTGGTGCCCGTCGGTGGCGCCACCGACAGTTGGCTGATGCACTGGCGGTTGGCGTAACCCCTCACGCCGCGAGCAGTTCCAGGTGGCGGTGGTTCCCCTGCCAGTACCCGCACCAGTTCCGGCTCACCGGGGACTTCGCGCACTTGCCCACGATGTCCAGGAAGATGAAGCCGTTGGGCTTGCGCCGGGTATCCTCCCGGTAGGCGCATTCGTTCGCGTAGGCCGCCAGGTGCATCACCCCGAGCTTGTGATGCTGCCCGATCTGCAGGCGGCGGAAGCGACTGAAATAGCTTTCCGCCTGATTGTTGGTGGTGCCGTCGTCGGCCTTGTACTCCACCGAGTGGTTCACCCGGCGCATGTCGTACTTGGCGTGTAACGGGTCGTAGGCGTCTGCCTCGTCGGCCGATACACGGGAACCCGGCACGATGTACAGCGGCGCCAGCTTCCTCATCACGCCCTGGGACTCCTTCTCAATCACCATCGCCAGGGTACGCTTCGCGCCCTTGAAGCCGTCCTTGCGTTCCTCCTCCGTGTGGTTCTCGCGGATCACCAGGATGCAGCGCTTGTCGGGGTTCTGGTTCTCCGCCAGGCGCCGGTCGACGCGATCCTCCTTCTTGTTCTCCGGCCGGATGGAGCCGTTCACGTAGGCGCCGTCGATCTCCACCTCGCCGGACAGCGGCGAATCGTCCTGATGGACCATCAGAGACTCCCTGAGCTTGTGCGAGAGCACGAACGCGGTCTTGTGCTGCACATCCAGGTCACGGGCCAGTTGCAGGGCGGAAATGCCCTTCACCGCATTGGAGTACAGGGCCACGGCCGCCAGGTAGGTCTTGAGCGGCAGCTTATGGGAGGCGAATATCGTGCCGGAGGTCACCGAGAAGGTGTCGCGGCAGCCGGCGCACTTCCAGATCTTCCGGGTCTGGATGAAGTAGTGCCGGTGCACCAGGCCGCAGTGCGGGCAGGCGACTTCCTCCCGCTCCCCCCAGCGCAGGCGCTTGAACAGGGAAAAGGCGTCGTCGTCGCTCATGCGGGCCACCTGCAGGACGGAAAGGGTGCGGGCTTCGGCGGTCAGGAGGAAGTGGAGGGACATGGTCCGTGCCTCGCGGTTTGGTCGGGCCACCAATGTAACCACCCTTGTAGCTCATAGCGTGAGCTACCACTCACGCCTCGGATTTACTGGCTTCCCGGCTTCCCTCCCCCTCTTGTCGTTCCGTGCGCATCAACAAGTTGCACGTAAGGGACTGATTTTTAACTGGGTGTGTTTGCTACATAATGCCGGGTATTCGAGGCTGAAACGGGGCAAGCGGCCATCCAGCACCGCACGGATGCCGTCGACGGCTGCTTGACTCTCCTGCGCACCCTCCTTCGCCATATCGATTCCGGTCTGGCAGACCGTCAAATAATTGGCGCCCACGTCGATCGATGCCGCCGCATGGCCGGGCGTGATGTCGCTTTCTATCGCGAAACGCCGCCAGG
>CAIXFP010000553.1 GCA_903918705.1 uncultured Pseudomonadota bacterium | reverse complement strand
TGGAAGGCAATGCCGTCGATGACGCTGGTGATGTCGGCGATCTTGCGGGAACTGTCGGCGATGGCGCCCATGGTGTGCACGACCTTGCCGACGACCTCGCCACCCTTTTCCGCGATGCCCGACGCTCCCTTGGCCAACTGGTTGGCCTGGCGCGAGTTGTCGGCATTCTGTTTCACCGTGCTGGTGAACTCCTCCATGCTGGACGCGGTTTCCTCCAGGCGGGAGGCCTGGCTTTCGGTGCGGCGCGAGAGGTCGGCGTTGCCGCTGGCGATTTCCCGTGCGGCGGTGTTGATGGCGTCGGTGGTTTCGCGGATCTGGCTGACGATTTCCGCCAGGCGCGCGCTGGTGGCGTTGGCGTCGTCCTTCAACTGGCCGATCAAGCCCTGGTAGTCGGCCTCGATGCGCTGGGTCAGGTCGCCGGAGGCCAGGGCCTTGAGCACCCGCGCCACGTCGTTCATGCCCCGCTCGGAGGTTTCCACCAGTTTGTTGACGCCATCGGCCAGTTGCAGGAAGAAGCCCTCCTTGCCGGCCGTGTCGATGCGCTGGCTGTAATCGCCCAGCGCCGCCGCGTGGATGATGCGGGCGACCTCTTCCTGGGCGGCCTGGCTCTGGCGCAGGGTCTGAGCCTCGGCGGTCGCCTTGGATTCGAGCACGCCGATGGAGACGTTGGTGCCTTCCAGGGCCTCCCGGAACATGCCGTGCAGCCCCACCGCCTGGGCCTTGCGGTGGTATTTGCCGGAGCCGGCCAGGGCCATCACCGTCTGTTGTTCGCGGAAGCAACTTTCCAACTGGTCCAGCATGTTGTTGATGTGCCAGCACAGTTGGCCCAGGTCATCCTTGCCGCCGATATGGGTGATGCGGCCCCCGACCCGGCCGGCCGCGACGGCCTGGACGATGTTCTGCAACTGCTCCATGCGCGGGTCGAGATGGGAGCGGGCGCCGCCGGCGCGCGCCAGGACGTAGCCCAGGAGTCCCAGTCCGGCCAGGAGCAGGATCAGGAGCACGACGTCGAAACCGTAGTGGAACCATACCCACAGGGAGGCAAGGCCCAGGAGGCCGCACAGCGCGGCGGCAACGGGTTTAGAGGACAGCGATGAGTTCGTCATAGCTCAGGCCTTTCTCGTTCAGAACCGCGGTTAACAGGGCCAGAGAGGCGGCGCAGGCGTTTTTCGGGCCGGCGGCCCGCTCCGCTTCCAGCATCTGCCGATAGAGCCCTTCCACCACCTGGAGGGCGGCGCGTTTCGGCGCCCGGCGTACCGAGAAATAGCCGACGATGTTGCCGGCGCCGTCGTAGTCCGGCGTGACCGTGGCGAACACCCAGTAGAAGCTGCCGTCCTTCGCCATGTTCTTGACGTAGGCGCGCACCTCCTTGCCGGCGGCGATGGTGTCCCAGAGATATTTGAAGACTCCGCGCGGCATGTCGGGGTGGCGGATGATGTTGTGCTGGGTGCCGAGCAGTTCCTCCTCCGAATAGCCGGAGAACTCCATGAAGATCTCGTTGCCGTAGGTGATCAGTCCCTTGGTGTCGGTCTTGGAAACGATGAAATCGTTTTCCCGCATGACCTTTTCCTGGTTGGTGGGTTGGATGTCCGGTTTCATATCTGGCTCCTGATACGCGGCATGGGTTGTTCAGTGCCCGTGGTGCCGCTTCATGGCGACGATGTACTGCACGGTGCGGTTGGAGAGATCGAAGAAATCGCCCACCAGGATGGCGTTGGCCGTGTCCTTGTCGCCGGCCTGGGTCTTGCGCAGGATGTCGGCGGCGCAGACATGGAATTCGGCGTGGGTGTGGCGCAGCGGCTCGTATTCCTCGGTCTGTTCGTACTGGCGGCCGGCGCCGTAGATCCACTTGCCCAGGGCGCACTGGTTGTCCTTGCACACCTCGTCCGGGTTCAGTTTGGCTTCCTCGCCGCCGGCGATGGCGCTGCGCAGCTTCTTTTTCCAGGCCTGGTGGGCGTCGATGATGGCTGCGAAATCCACGTCGCTGTCGGCCTTGCCGGGTTTGCCCGCCTCCGGCAGGAACTTCTGGGCACCGGGCAGGGAGCGGGGCGGAGCGCTCTTCACCCGGACCACGCCCGGCACCGGATGGCCGGGTGCGCGAGCCAGCGCGGCGCGCCCGCCGGCGAGGCGGAACACGGCGACCGTCTGGCTCAGGCTGGCGGCCTGGTCCTGCAGGGTCTCCGCCGCCGCCGCCGCTTCTTCCACCAGGGCGGCGTTCTGCTGGGTGGATTCGTCCATCTGGCCGATGGCGGAGTTCACCTGCTCGATGCCCTGGCTCTGCTCGCCGCTGGCGGCGCTGATCTCGCCCATGATGTCGGTGACCCGCTTCACCGCGGAGACGATTTCTTCCATGGTGTGGCCGGCTTGTTCCGCCTGCTTGTAGCCGACGTTGACCTTGTCCACCGAGTCGCCGATGAGGGTCTTGATCTCCTTGGCGGCGGCGGCGGAACGTTGCGCCAGGCTGCGCACCTCGCCCGCCACCACGGCAAAGCCGCGCCCCTGCTCGCCCGCCCGCGCCGCTTCGACGGCGGCGTTCAAGGCCAGGATGTTGGTCTGGAAGGCGATGCCGTCGA
>CAIXFP010000552.1 GCA_903918705.1 uncultured Pseudomonadota bacterium | reverse complement strand
CTGTTCGACCGGGCGCCAGGGCTTCAACCGCAACCTCTCGGTGGCGGACATCAGCGGCCAGTTGTGGTGGGCGAACCGGGCCATGGGGCGCGATCCGAAAGGCGACAGGATCATCTCCAACGTGGTGCTGATGGGCATGGGCGAGCCCCTGCTCAACTACGACAACACCGTCACCGCCGTATCCATGATGCTGGACGACCACGCCTATGGACTGTCGAAGCGACGTGTCACCATTTCCACCTCCGGCATCGTGCCGGCCATGGAGCGCCTGCGTGCAGACATGCCGGTGGCGCTCGCCGTCTCGCTGCACGCGCCCAACGACGCCCTGCGCGACCAATTGGTGCCGATCAACCGGAAATACCCGCTGAAGGAACTGATGGCCGCCTGCCGGCGTTACGTCGAGGCGGGCCCGCGCGACTTCATCACCTTCGAATACGTCATGCTCGACGGGGTCAACGACCAGCCCGAGCATGCCGAGCAATTGCTGCGCCTCACCCGCGACGTGAGCTGCAAGTTCAACCTGATTCCCTTCAACCCGTTCCCGAATTCCGGCTTCCACCGCTCGCCGGCGGAGAACGTGCGGCGTTTCGCCCACCTGCTCATGGGCGGCGGCAAGATCGCCACCACTCGCAAGACCCGTGGCGACGACATCGACGCCGCCTGCGGCCAGTTGGCCGGCCAGGTCCAGGACAAGACCCGGCGCACCCTGAGCCGGATCGACAAATTCATGGGGGCGAGTTGAATTGTCTTTCCGTCCGCCCATGAAGTTCACCCTGTTGCTGCTGCTGGCGCTGGCCGGCTGCGCGTCTAGCGCGGCGCGGGAGGGCGGCGCGGATGCGCGGGCCGACAGCACGGCCCTGCGCGCCCAGGTGCATACCGATCTGGCCGCCGACTACTATCTGCGGACCCAGTATGCGGTGGCGTTGCAGGAACTCACGGAGGCGCTCAAGGCCGACCCCGGTTACGCACCGGCCTACAACATGCTCGGCCTGGTCAACGGCGAGTTGCGCGAGGATGCGCGCGCGGAAGAGAACTTTCGCCATGCCTTGAGCCTGTCGCCGCAATTTTCCGAAGCCCACAACAACTTTGGCCTGTTCCTCTGCCAGCGCAAGCGCTTGAAGGAAGCGCGTGAACACTTCGACGCGGCGCTGGCCAATCCGCTCTATTCCTCGCCCGAGAAGGCGTTGACCAATGCCGGTTCCTGCGCCGTGGAGCAGGGCGACCTGGCCGCGGCGGAACTGTATTTCCTGCGCGCCCTGAAGCGCGCGCCGGAGCATGCCAGCGCTCAGCTGGGCATGGCCGAAGTCCAGTATCGCCAGGGCCGCTATCTCGCCGCCCGCGCCATGCTGCGGCAACTGACCGATCAGACGGAAGCCAATGCCCAGGCCCTCTGGCTGGGGGTGCGCCTCGAACGGCGTCTCGGCGACCGCGAGACCGCCGCCAACTATGGCGCCCAACTCCAGAGGCGCTATCCGGAATCCATGCAAACCCAATGGCTGATCACCGGCCAATATGACCAGATGGGGAGCTTGTTATGAGCGCGGTCACACCGCCCGCGGCGCTTGCTTCCGTATTCCACCCGGGATTCGGCGAGAAACTGAGAAACACGCGCATCGCGCTCGGCCTGACGCCCGCCGACGTGGCCGCCAAGCTCAAACTCGGCGCGCGCCAGATCGAATCCCTGGAAGCGGAAGACTTTGCGCAATTGCCCGGCGAGGTATTCACTCGGGGTTTCGTCCGCAATTACGCGCGCCTGCTGGAACTCGACCCGGAACAGTTGATCGTGCCGGTGGATATCCACGCCGTCGTTTCCGAAACCGTCACCGCGCCCAGCGAAGGCGTGATCTTCGCCTCGCCCGGCCTGCGCCGCTGGGTGCTGCTGCCGATGCTCGCCCTGGCCATCTTTGTCGTCCTGGTGGCGGTGCTGTATTACTGGCTGCGCCAGGGCGAGGATACCCTGGTCGGCGACACGCCCACGGCGGGGCCGGCCGCAGCGGTCGCGCTGGGGCCGGCCCCGGTGTTGCCGCAGCCGCCTGCCGCGGTGGCGCCGGCGCACGCCGTGGCTCCCGCCGATGTCGCCCCGGTCTTGCCGGGATCCGCGCCGCCACCCTCGGCCATGCCGACGGTGGCCCCGGCGCTCGCGGCCACGCCCGTCCAGCCACCCGCGGCGCCTTCCGCCGCCGCCAAACCCGCGGCCGTCGCCCCCGCGCCGGCTCCGGTGCCCGTTCCGGCCGCCGTGGCCACGCTCAAGACCCATACTCTGCGCTTCGCGCCGGCTCTGGATGCGTGGATCCAGGTGGTGGATGGCAAGGGCAAGCGCTACTCCAAGCTGGTGCGTTCCGGGGATGTGGAAGCCTTCGCCGGTGAGGCGCCGTTCAAGCTGGTGGTGGGCGAAGCGGCCCAGGTACAGTTGAGCTATGACGGACATCCCATCGACCTCACTCCCTATATCGGGCAGAAGGTCGCCCGGTTGACGCTGGAATGAACCACGGGGTGACTCCATGACCATGATGAGCCGAACGATCGTGCGCCGCCCCACCCGTCGGGTCATGGTGGGCCACGTCGCGGTGGGCGGCGGCGCCCCGGTGGTGGTGCAGTCCATGACCAACACCGATACCGCCGACGTCACCGCCAGCGTCATCCAGGTCTACGACCTCTGGCAGGCCGGTTCCGAACTGGTGCGCCTTACGGTCAACACCGAGGAAGCCGCCCGCGGCGTCGTCGCCCTCCGCGAGAAGCTGGACGCCATGGGCTGCGACGTGCCCCGGATCGGCGACTTCCATTACAACGGCCATCGCCTCGTCAAGGCGGTGCCGGAATGCGCCCAGGCCCTGGCCAAGCTGCGCATCAACCCCGGCAACGTGGGGCGCGGCGCCAGGAAGGACGAACAGTTCGCCACTCTGGTGGAAGCCGCCGCGCGCTACGGCAAGGCAGTGCGCATCGGCGTCAACTGGGGCAGCCTGGACCAGGAGTTGCTGGCCCGCATGATGGACGAGAACGCCCAGCGCGCCGAACCCCACGAGCCGGCCCAGGTGATGCGCAACGCCCTCATCGTCTCCGCCCTGGAATCCGCCGCCCGCGCCGAGGCTCTGGGGCTGCCGGGCGACCGCATCATCCTGTCGTGCAAGCTGTCCGGCGTGCAGGATCTGGTGGCAGTGTACCGTGACCTGGCCAGCCGTTCCGATTACGCCCTGCATCTCGGCCTGACCGAGGCCGGCATGGGCAGCAAGGGCATCG
>CAIXFP010000551.1 GCA_903918705.1 uncultured Pseudomonadota bacterium | reverse complement strand
GTCGACCTGGACGCCCGCGGCATTTCCACCACCCTGGGCGACCTGTCCGCCGCGCAACTCGCCAACCTGCCTCCGGTCGGCATCCTGGTGTTGCAACCGGCCTCGGTGGATAGCGCCGACAGCGACGCCACCACCCCTTGCGACCGCTGCGTCGACGGCGCCGCCGACAGTGCCGCCGCTTTCGAGGACTGGCGTTTGCGCGACGCGGTGCGCCTGCTCTGGTACCCGTGGCCGCCGGAATGGGTCGCCCTGCCCGGGGTGTCCGCCGGCGAATTGCGCAACGCCCTGGCCTGGGCCGTGTTCCAGGTGGAAGCCGGCCTGCCCGCCGCCGGCACGCTGCCCTGGGAAGACTGGGGCGTGCCCCTGGCCCTGCTGGCCCTGGACGCCACCTGGCAGCCCCTCTGGATCGACCGCGCCAGCGTCGTGCGCGCCGGCGGCCGCGGCCGCGACAACCGCTTGCAATGGCGCGGCGGCGCGCTGGTCGGCAACAGCCGCCTGCCCTCCCTGTGGCAGGCCCGGATCGAGCAATTCGCGGAACAGGTGGCCGCCGCCGGTGCTTCCGCCCCCGGCGACCTGGCCGCCGCCTTCACCACGCGGCTGCCGCCGGTGGGCCTGTTGCCGGCGAACGCCTACGACCCGGCCGGCCACCGCAGCGGCTTCTTTCCCTCCGGCTTCGACCTCGACGCCGCGCCGGTGCCCCTGGAACAACTCGATGTCGCGCTGAAGCAGTGCGCCGGCCTGGCCCCCCTGGACCCCCACGCGCCGGAAACGGCCCGCATCCTGGTGCCGGTGCCCCTGCAATCGTGGGAGCCCAATCTGCTGCTGACCGAGGTGATGGCCCCGGTCTTTCAGCAGACCCTGGACCAGTTCCTGCTGGAGCGCTCCCGCGCGCTCGGCGCCCGCCAAAGCCTGCGCAACAAGGCGGCCATGCTCGCCCACGCCCGCAGCGGCCAGATCCAGACGGTAACCGCCTGGAACGACGACCCCCTGGCCCTGGAAAGCGAGACCCTTGCGCCCTGGGGCGAGCCGCCGCCCGGCGGCGGCCACCGCAGCGCCCTGCTGGCCGGCACCCACCAGCACTATTTCAGCGGCGCCAGCCAGCCCTTCGTGCCCGCCGCCGGCGAATCCCTGTTCGCCTGGGTCTATCTCGACCCGGACCACCCGCCCCGCACCCTGATGCTGCAATGGCACTGCAACGGCAGTTGGGAATATCGTGCCTACTGGGGCGAGGATTTGATCCCCTACGGCACGCCCAATGGCTCCCCCGCCCATTACCGGATCGGCGACCTGCCCACGGCGGGCGCCTGGGTCCAGGTCGCGGTGGCGGCCGGCCTGCTGGGCCTGGAACAGCAGAAGCTGGACGGCATGGCCTTCACCCTCTGCGACGGCCGCGCCGCCTACGGCCTGGCCGGGGCGCGGAGCGACAACGCCTGGCGCAAGTGGTTCTGCAACGTGCTGCCGGTAGGCGTCGGCCTTCAGGGCAACGAGCCCTGGGACTTGCTGACCGACAACGATCTCTGGATGCCCTTCGCGGACCACGGCGGCATCCTCCCCAGCTTGCCCCAGCCCGGTGGCCAGGCCGGCTATCAACCCCCGGTGGACGCCCGCGTGCGCGCTCCGACCGGAGGCGCCAACGTGCTCTACTACCCAGTCGACGGCTGGCGCGGGCATGCCTTCAGCCTGGGCGACGCCGATCCCGGCCCGCTGGACCTGCGTTACGACGCCACGGCGCCGCTCAAGGGCAAGTTGCTGTTCTCGCTGTACCTGGACGAGCTGAACCCACCCCGCTCTATCCTGATCGGCCTGAAACTGCGGCTGATCACCAATCTCATGATCCTGGAATGGTCCTTCCGCTCCGCCTTCTGGGGCGAAAACCACCTGCCGGAACTGGCCCAGGCCGCGCCCCTGCTGCTCGGCCGCAATGCGGCCAGCCCGGCCGGCGCCCTGCCGCCGCCATCGCAATGGGTGCAGATCGAATTCCCCCTGCCGGACCTGCCCATCAGCTTTTCGCTCAGCGACATCAGCATCCTGGCCTACGGGGGCACCCTCGCCGTCAGCGACATCACCTTCGCCCGACCGACCCGCAATGCCGACCAGTCCTGGTCACTCCGGGCCGAGCCGGTGTGGCCGCGCGTCCCAAAAAGCGGGCCGGCAAACTTTCCCTTTACCAAACTGCTGGGCGACAGCATTTCCCTTCAGAACGATTTGGGCGTCCTCACTCCGACGCCCTCGTCGCGGATCGGCACGGTCCAGGTCTACACCGATCTGATGAACGACCCGGTGATCCAGCAGCTTTCCGACCATGAACAGTCGCAGATCCTGCTTCGTGGCCTAACCGGTTTCGGCGACTACCTGCGCGCCCGCATTGACCGCGCCGACGACATCACCGACTTCGGCTTCGCCCACATGCAGGTGGACATGCACCGCATCCGCCAGATGATGATGAGCACCAGCGATGCCACCCGCCTGGCGGTGTCTCCGGCCCTGGCGGAAATCGCCAAGTCCGACAGCGCCCTGGTGGTGCAATCCCAGATCAAGGATTACCTGGCCGGGGTCAAGGCCGCCGCCGCCCAGGCCGCGGCGCCGGCCGCGCGGGATACCGCTCCCAGCCTGGCGGCGGTGGCGCCGAAGGCGATGCTGAACATGGCCGCCCTGCAAACCTTCACCAACACGCCCGTGGCGGCGAGCACCCGGGCCCAACTGATCAACCCGCCCAGCGCGCCGCTGAACGTCATCTATTCCGCGCCGGTGCTGGGCCTCTCGGAAATCCGCACCACCACCATCGCCAACCGCCTGAGCCAGCCGCCCTCCAGCGAAGCGCGCGACTACGCCCTGGCGAATCGCCAGCAGGCCGTTACCTCGCTGCTCCAGTTGCTCGGCGACTTTCAGGCCGAGGATAGCGGCGCGACGCCGGCATTGCTGGACGGCTTCACCATCTTCGGCCTGGCCGGCGACGCCTTCCTGGCCAAGCCCGGCGACCGCGGCCGCGACCTGGCCGATTTCCAGGCCGACCCCAGTCTCCTTGGCCAACTTCTCCAGCCGCCTCCGGCGAGCAGCGACGAAGCCGCCCTGTTCACCCAGACGGTCAGCCTGTCCGACACCACCATCGCCATCCTGCGCCAGCTCGAAGGCCGCCTCGCCGTCTACCGCGACGCCCTCACCCGCTGCGACAGCGCCATGCAAGCCCTCCTCGACGCCAGCAGCCGGGCCGGCAGCGCCCTGCAAAGCGTCGCCGACGCCCTGGCCGAAGCCCGTTATGACGTCAGCGTGGCGCGCTCGCTCATGGCCGAGGAACAGGACCGCGTCGCCGCCGTCAACGCCCGCCGCGCCCGAGTGCTGGCCAACGACGTGCCCTTCATCGCCTACGTGCGCCCGCGCGAAGCCGACAACCTGCTCGCCACCCCCAGCCATTCCGTGGACCCCGGCCAGCTCGATGCCCCGGTGCCGGCCTGCCTGAAAGCCCATCCCGACACCCCCGATGGCCTGGCCGACATGCTCCGGGTGCTGCGCGAGGCCCCCGCCGCCTGGTTCGTGGCGGCGCCGCCGCTGATCCGCCGCATCGACAAGATCGAGCCCCTGACCCGTCTCCTCGGCATCGCCCAGACCCGTGCCGTGGCCGGGCTAGCCCTGCCGCAACTGGCCACGGCGAGCCTCACCGTGAGTCCCTTCAGCGCCGCCATCGCCCAGGTCGCCGGCCGCCAGGCATCCGCCCTGGCGCCACGCCTGGCCGCTGCGCAAAAACTCAATCTCGGCAACCTGACCCATACCAGCTGGCAGGGAATCGCCGCCCAGGCGGAGGCGGCGGTTTCCCTCGCCGACCTGGCCGAAGCCAGCCACGGCCGCGCCGACGTGGCGAGCGCCGCGGCGGCGGAACTGAACAACTTCCGCGCCGTGGCCACCTGCTTGCACGCCGAGTTCTCCAGCGCCCCGGCCCTCGCCCGCCTGGAATGGGCCACCACTTTGTCGGAATTCGACGCCGCCCCCAACTTGCGCAACCTCGCCAGCCTGTCGCGCTGGGCCGAACTCGACGTCAGCGCCCGCCGCCACATGCAGGCCTACGTGGACTGGCTGTTCGCTCAGGTTC
Source organism: uncultured Pseudomonadota bacterium (assembly GCA_903918705.1). GTDB lineage: Bacteria > Pseudomonadota > Gammaproteobacteria > Burkholderiales > Thiobacillaceae > PFJX01. Next base: position 1,721 of record CAIXFP010000551.1, on the reverse strand, counting down.
AGCAGGACCAGGCCGCGGCCGCCGCCCTGGTCAACGACATCGTGCGCATGTGCCTGCTCCTGGCTTGCGACGCCCCCATAGACCGCATCCTCGCCGGGCGCATGGCGCGGCCCCTCACCGGGGTGACGGTCGGCACCCGAATCCCGCTCACCGCGCTGGACTCAAGCCTGCTCAGCGTCGGCCTCCAGGCCGTGCTCTACCGTGGGGACACGCCCATCGCCCGCGCCCTGGTCTCGGACCTGGGCAACCAGGAAATCTCCGCCCAGGTGATCCAGACCAGCGCGGCCCAGGTGGATCTGGGGAGTGATGTACGGGTGCAGTTCGAGCGTGGCGCGATGGTGAGCCTGGGGGGAGATGCCGCGAAGCGGACTATATTCCGATAGGCGGGGCGACGATGAGACCTACCCTGATTTGGCCATGGACTACCCGCGCTCTGCCTGGGCTATTCCTGGCGACCTTGGTCGGGCGATTGCTGGATGCCTGCGCTTCACTCGACACCCATCGGCTGATGGTGGTGGATTCATACGAACGAATTGATCTTGCGGCCCTGCTGCGGGCTTATGCCCCGCCCGATTGCAAGGAGGCTGGGCCGAAACGCGAGGCAGGCACGTCCAATTCCGATCTGGATAAGGCTTTTGAAACTTTCAGGGACCGCGCCGAATGCGATCCCGTCGCCGCCGCGATGGCGAGAAACGCGCTGCAGGAACGCATGATCACGGCCTCAAATCTGCGCTGCGCAATCTACCAAGTGATGTTGCGCACCCAGTTTTCGAAAATCGTCATCACGCCGCAGGCCGAAAACCTGTTCAGCATCGCTTCCGGAACCTTGGGCGCCACGGCCCATGGCCCAGCCGCCCAGGCATGGTCCGGCGCCGCCGCGGTCTTGAGCATCACCTGGCTCGATGACAATGCATATGAATTGAAATCGCAGGAGGCCTAACTAAAGAAGCTTTTGAACCGGCGCAGTTTTTCATTCCAGCGGAATCCGGATTCCAGTGAAATCAGTTATAGGAATCCTGGATTTCGCCAGGATGGTGAATCGCGTTTTCCTAGAGTCGATTGACATCGCCATTTGGCCAGAACACGAAATTGTCCATGTCCGCCCCCGACCGCCGCATCCGCCACCTGCGCCTGTCCGCCTCCACGGCGGCAGACGTGCGGCATGTCCTGCCCAGGCTGGAGGACGCCCTGCGTTGCGCCAGCCTGCCGGATGCGGGCGGGCAACTGCTGTTGGTCCGCAGACTGGCTCTGGGCCGACTGCCGCGGGACGCTTCGGCGCAAAGTTTGTCCCTGCTGATCGAACGCCGGGTCGCGGACCTCGCCGGCAATTGGCTTGATGGCGACGAAGCCGCGGCGGCCACCGCCGACTGCGTGCGTTTTTCCAGCCGCTACGATGCGCGCCTGCGTCTCAGCCTGCGACTGGCCCGTGGGCAGGCGACCGGCGAGTGGTACTGGCCCCTGGCGGTGCCGGAATTTCGGCCCGCGGCCCCTGCCGCCGCCAATCTATGCGGTATCGCGGCAGCCCTGGCCGCTCTGCCCGAAGCCCGCATCGCCCTGCCCGCCTGGACGGCGGCATTGGTGGAGGCCGGCGCGGTTCCGCTCCTGGTCGCCGCCATAGCGCCGGTCCTGGGCGCCGCCCTGACGGCCCGCGCCGGCCTGGCCGGGCCGGCGGCCACGGCCCGGCCCGGGGGAACCGCCGCCACGTCGCGCTCAACCTGGCC
>CAIXFP010000550.1 GCA_903918705.1 uncultured Pseudomonadota bacterium | reverse complement strand
CGATCACCAGCCGCCCCCTGCTGCTCAGCGGGGTGGCCCGCCTGACCCGACATGCCGGCCAATCCCGCCTGTTGGTCACGCTGACCCATGCCGCGGGGGATCGGACCAAATCGATGATTGCCAATATTCGCGAGGGTTTAGGCCATGTTCTGGCAAGTGCGCGGCCCAAACCGGACCCATGGCCTGCCCTCGTGCGCTACATCGTCAGCAACATCCTCGCCGCCAAGCCCCAAACCCCTCCTCCACTTAGCTTGCCTCGGCACTCATTGGCTTGGGATGGGGGTAACAGAGGAAAATAGGCTGAACGCCGGCGAGGTGCCGGCGCTCCGCATCGCCCGGTGGTCACACCCCATCGGAGAGAACCCCGATGCGGTTTTCGCCCTACGCTATCCCGGCCCCCGTTTGCCCGAGTAAGGCGGATTACGGACTGACCCGCACCAGCCAGCCCAGCACTTCCACCCGCCGTGCCAGCGCCCACAGCCATGCTTCCGGCACGGCGGACAGCCGCGCCGCTTCCGCTTGCAGCGATGCTCGCGCCAGGCCGTAGAGCAGCACGCCGCGCAGCGGCACCGCGTCGCTTGCGGCGCGGGCCAGCAGGGCCAGCCAGGCATCGACTTCGGCCGCCTCGGGCGGCGCCCCATCCAGGGCGAACATGCAGGTCTGGAGCCAGGTCGGGCACAGTGCCGCCACGGTTTTCAGGCGCTGGTAGTGGCGCTCCGGGTCGGTTTCCGTGTCGTTGACCTGTTGCAGCCCCCCTCGCGTGGCGCGGTCGAACTTGAACCAGACTTCGCCGTTCAACCCGGCCATGGCGCGCAATCCCGCCCGTACATGAGCCTTGTCGGCCAGGCTGCCGTTGCTGATCAACACCAGCTTGATCTGTCCGAGCAGGCCGAAATCCGCCAGCACCCGGCCGATCAAATCCACCACGACGGGGAATTCGCCGGCGCTGGTGGGCTCGCCGTTGCCGGACAAGGCCACGTCGTTGAGGCGGCGCATGCCTTCCGGTACCTCCCTGGCCATGAAGTCGCCGTGGACGATGGCAGCCAGCAGGCGGCGCAGTTCGTCTTCCAGTCGCTCCAGGTCGATGGCGGGCGGGCCACCGCGCTGGAGGTCGGGCACCTGGCAGTAGATGCAGCGCCAGTTGCAGGCGTTGTTGGGATTCAGGTTGACCCCCAGCGAGACGCCCCCGGCACGCCGCGACACCACCGGGTAGACGTAGGTCATGCCGGCGGCGGCGCGGTCGTGGTCACGGGTGGTGAGGGTCATGGCCGGATTCTGGCACACTCGAACCATGCTCTCCGACTTCGCCCCCCGCCTCATCGCCTGGCAACAACGCCACGGCCGCCACGATCTGCCCTGGCAGGGCAGCTTTGAACCCTACCGCGTCTGGCTGGCGGAAATCATGTTGCAACAAACCCAGGTGGAAACGGTGATTCCCTATTACCTGCGTTTTCTCGACCGCTTCCCCGACCTGGGCGCCCTGGCCGCGGCGGCGGACGACGACGTGATGGCGCGCTGGGCGGGGCTCGGCTACTACAGCCGGGCGCGCAACCTGCACGCGGCGGCGCGGCGCATCATGGCGGAGCATGGCGGCGTCTTCCCGGAGGCGATGGACGCCCTACTCGATCTGCCCGGCATCGGTCGCTCCACCGCCGCCGCCATCGCCGCCTTCGCCTTCGCCCAGCGCCGCGCCATCCTGGACGGCAATGTGAAGCGGGTGCTGGCGCGGGTGTTCGGGATCGAAGGCTGGCCCGGCGCCCGGACGGTGGAGACGCGGCTGTGGGAATTGGCGGAAAACCTGCTGCCGGCCAGCGGCATACGCTCCTACACCCAGGGACTCATGGATCTCGGCGCGACGCTATGCACGCGCGCCCGGCCCCGTTGCGGGGCGTGCCCGTTCGCGCCGGACTGCGTGGCCAATCGCCAGGGGCGGCAGGGCGAGTTGCCGGGGGCGCGGCCGCGCAAGGCCTTGCCGGAAAAGGCCATCGTCATGCTGATTCTGCTGCACGGCCGCGAAGTGCTCCTGGAGAAACGCCCCGCACCCGGCATCTGGGGCGGCCTCTGGAGCCTGCCGGAATGCCCGGCCGACGCCGATCCGGTGAGGGCGGCGGCCGGCCTGGGCTATGGCGCCGAGGCCGGCCGCCCCGGCGCCGGCCTGATACACACGTTCACCCACTTCCGTCTGCGCATCCAGCCCTGGCTGTTGCCGGTGCGGCGAACGCCGGGTGTGGGCGAACCGGGGCGCCTCTGGCTCGCTCTCGACGAACTGGACGGCGCCGCCTTGCCCACTCCGGTGCGGCGGATACTGGAAAACTTGCGGGCCGGGGCGGGCCCGATTACAGGTGGCGTTCCAGCATGGCCATGATGCGCGCGGTGGCGCCCCGGTTCGCCGCCGTGAAGCGCAGGCCGGCGTCGCGCATGCGCAGGCGCGCGGCGGGGTTGCCGGCCAGTTCCGCCAGCGCCGCGGTCAGGTCGGCGCCATCCGCCACCCGCCGCGCGGCGCCGCAGGCCACCGCCTGGTCCGCCGCCTCCGCGAAATTCCAGGTATGGGGCCCGATCAGGGCGGGGCAGCCGGCCGCCGCCGCCTCGATCAAATTCTGTCCACCCAGGGGCAGCAGGCTGCCGCCCACGTAGGCCAGGTCCGCCGCCGCGTAATAGGCGGCCAGTTCGCCCATGCTGTCACCCAGCAACACCCGGGTAGCGACGCCCGGCGCCTGACCGCTGCTGCGCCGCACGGTGGCCAGGCCACGCTGATCCAGCAGCGCCGCCACCTCGGCGAAGCGCTGCGGATGGCGCGGCACCAGCACCAAAAGCAGGCCGGCAATTGGGAGGTCGGCGAGGGCGTCGAGCAGCAGCGCTTCCTCGCCCTCGCGGGTACTGGCGGCGAGGAAGACGAAGCGGCCCCGGCACAGGTCGCGCAGGCCGCGAGCGCGTTCCTCGCTGTCGGCCGGCGGTGTCACGTCGAACTTGACGTTGCCGCAGACGGCCGGCTCCGCCGCGCTAAGTTCCCGCAGGCGCTCCGCGTCGCCCTCGGTCTGGGCGGCGATGCCGGCCAGACCGCGCAGGGCGGGAGCCGTCAGGGCGCGGAAGCGGCGATAGCCGCGCGCCGATTTCTCGGACAGGCGGGCGTTCACCAGGTACACGGGGATGTTCCGGCGAGCGCAGGCGGCGTAGAGGTTCGGCCAGATTTCCGTTTCCATGATCACCCCCAGCACCGGGCGGACGCGCCGCAGGAACAGCCAGACCAGCGGCGGGAAGTCGTAGGGGAGATAGGATTGCAGCACGTCGTCGCCGAACAGTTCGTGGCCGGTGGCGCGTCCGGTGGGCGTGGCGTGGGTGAGCAGG
>CAIXFP010000549.1 GCA_903918705.1 uncultured Pseudomonadota bacterium | reverse complement strand
TGGATACCCTTGTAAGAATTAAAATTATTCCAATTCGAGTGACGTTAGGACCGCGGCAATCTTAGCAAGATGGCGCTTAATTATTCCAGATCGTGTCCCCGGTAGTGGTGTAGGAGCGGGGCATGTTGAGCAGGGTTGGCTGCTCGGTCAGGCAGCCATTGGTGGCAGACTGACGAGGGGATCATCGCTCAACGGCGCGATGGTTTCCAGGCTCATATAGCGGGCTCGCTGGACGGCCCATTCGTCGTTCTGCTCGAGCAGTAACGCACCGATCAGGCGGGTGACGGCGGCTTCGTTGGGGAATATCCCGACCACATCGCTTCGGCGTTTGATTTCGCCGTTGAGCCGCTCCAGCGGGTTGGTGCTGTGGAGCTTGGCTCGATGCTGAGCTGGGAAGTTCATGTACGCCAGGACATCGGCCTCGGCCTCATCCATCAGCGCCGCCAGCTTCGGCACGCGCGGGCGGGCTTGATCGGCCACCTGGCGCCATTGCTTTCGGGCCGCCGCCGCGTCGTCCTGTGCGAACGCGGTGCCGATCCAGGCCGAGACGATGCGGCGCTGGGTCTTGCCCGCATAGGCCAACGCATTGCGCATGAAGTGGACGCGGCAGCGCTGCCAGGTGGCGCTCAGAACCTTGGTGATGGCGGCCTTCAACCCTTCATGCGCGTCCGAGATCACCAGCTTCACGCCGCGCAGGCCACGCCGCGCCAGGCTGCGCAGGAACTCCACCCAGAACGGTTCGGCCTCGCTGTGGCCGACGGTCAGGCCGAGCACTTCGCGCCGCCCGTCGGTGTTGACCCCGACGGCGACGATGACCGCGACCGAGACGATGTGGTGGTCGCGCCGGGCTTTGATGTAGGTGGCGTCGAGCCAGATGTAGGGCCATTCGCCCTCGATCGGGCGGGTCAGGAAGGTCTGCACGCGCTCGTCGATCTCGCCGCACAGCCGTGAGACCTGGCTTTTGCTGATGCCTTCCATGCCCATGGTGCGGACCAGATCGTCCACCGAGCGCGTGGAGATGCCCTGGATGTAAGCCTCCTGGATGACCGCCGTCAGCGCCTTCTCGGCCAACCGCCGGGGTTCGAGGAAGGTTGGGAAGTAGCTGCCCTTGCGCAGCTTCGGTATCCGCAGCTCAACGGTGCCGGCGCGGGTTTCCCAGTCACGGTCACGGTAGCCGTTGCGTTGATTAATCCGTTCCAGGCTGCGTTCGCCATGCCCGGCACCGCACAAGCTCTCGGTCTCAAGCTCCATCAGCCGCTGGGCGGCAAAGCTGATCGTGTCGCGCAGGAAAGTTGCATCAGAGCCCTTCTCCAAAAGCTCGCGAAGGGCGATCTTATCGTCGGTCATCGTGGTGCTCCTAAGGTTAGAGTTGCGTCTCGCAACCCAACCCTACCCAAGATCGCCACGGTGGCCACTAACTGGCCCGCCTCCGCCAGACTCGTGGCGGTCGCTCCGGCGGCCCAGTCAGCGGCTTCCTACACCACGTCCGGGGGCACGACC
>CAIXFP010000548.1 GCA_903918705.1 uncultured Pseudomonadota bacterium | reverse complement strand
GGTTTGTGATGCTGTCTTCACGGAAGCACTTAGCCACTGGAATAACTCCTTGAACTTGAGCCCCTCGAGTTTCAAAGCCCCTCGCGCACTGAACTGCGACAAAATGGTTGTGTCGGCACCATCACCAATGGCGATCGGGAAGATGCTTACTTTCTTTTGTGCTTCTGCATTCTTGGCGGCAGCGGCGGCAGGCTTCCAATCATCATTCGGATCTCCATCCGACATGAGGTAGAGCAAGGGGCGTTTGTAGGTGGTTCCAGCGGCTTTCAGTCGTGCCTTTTCCAATTCGATCGCATCTAATGCTGTCATTACTGCACTACCAGTAGGCGTTAAGCCGGTAGCCTCAAGCTTGGGTGGGGTAAAGTCCATTACGTCCTTCCATTCGCTGACGTCAATCTCATTGGGTGTGTTCGCACCGAACGCCACGACTAATACACGAACACGTTTCGAAGCAATCGGATCCTCGTCAAGCTCTCTCTTTAGAGAGGCCAAGCCCTGGTTCAATGAGTCTATTGGCGCCCCCGACATGCTGCCAGAGCAATCTAGAACCAATGCCAAGGGTACACGCTCTTCCGTATTGTCGACCAAGTCAGCGCTGGGAATTGCATCTAAGGTCATGATTGTTCCTTTCGTTAGTGTGAATAGATGCTGTATGTTTTGCTGCCGATGAAATCTATTATCTTGTTACATGTGTTAAGACAAATGCATTTTGAATTGCATTAATTCTTGGGAGAATGTCATTTTTAACCTGCCTGTCATATAGTCCCTGCCTCTTTAGGTCATTGAGCTGCTTCATAAGTTTGAACCGATATTTCCAGTAGATAACCGGAAGCGTAAAAAAAATATCCCACATCAAAGCAAGAAGGAGTGCAGGAATAAAAAATATCAAAAGCCCAATGAAGGTACTTATGATTTCGGCGACAACGCTCTTCGTCAAATCTCGAGGCCCCCATGATTTGCTATTTGCCACACCTAGCAAAGCAATGAATCCAATCGTATATGGATTGGTGATGTAACGCTTGAAAGCTGAAACTAGGCGCCTGGTAATTAGGTCTTTGAAGAAGTACCCACTTATATATACTCCGACAGGCGCTGGTCCACCATGCCATCCGTTTGTAAGGTTCTGTTGATTTAGCTGGTTCAAATATTCACTCGTCAGCTCATCGACAAATTGAATTCTTAGCATTGATTTCTCTTGCAAAAGAATAACGACTCGTGCAATTTATTTGTGAATGGACAGAATCTCACACGAATTACCCGTGCAAACATAGAACGTCTTACCGCATCCGCCGAACCACGGCCTGCAAACCATGCTCGTGGTAGCTTGTGGACGGAAATGCTGCCGCATCTGCACACCGCAGTATAGACACGCTGGGGCTAGCCTTCATCATGCAGCTGGTCGATCAACTCACGTGTGGTGATGCCGGGCGGCTTGATCGGCAAATGCTGCATTACTGACCACAGCATTGATATCGTTTCATGAATGGGAGCGTTCGGCATGGTTCTGCCTCTCCTGTGGCTGGTTGGGAATGGGAAAGTCCGCTTCAACACCCTTGCAGGCAGTATCGGCCGCATGGGCGAGAACTTTAGGTGACGCCTCGATATTCGTTTGCAGGACATGTTCATACAAACCCCAATACGTTTGGTTGGGAACCGCGCTTGAGGGAAACATCTTCCTCCAGCGCGTGGACGAAGTGTTCGGCAGTTGTTAAGCCGCATAACCGTGCCTGTCTGTTAACCGCGGAAAAATCGCCAGGCGTGAGCATGCCCAGGCGTTCCAGGCGTCGTTTCAGTTCAATATTGGGTTTTGAAATTGTGAGTGCCTTGCAACACCTCTCCAGCATGGCCCAGGACTGATCCGGTCGCTTACCGCCTGCAAGGCCGAGACGCTGATGCTTTTTCCCATCTGGCCCAGCAATTTGGCGAAGTCTACGTCTCGCAGACCATCCCCACCATCGATCTCAACGATTTCGCTCCCGTCCGTCTGGGCGAGATCGAGAGCGGCTGGACTGCGCGGAACGGCGGCAAAGAGCTTGATATGCCTAGCCATGAGTTTCGCCTGGAGTTGGGACATTTTCGAAACCGGCTCCGAGCCGGCGATGCCACCTTCGAACGGCTCGTCCGAAAACAGGGCGATCACCCGCTTCGTGTTGCTCAACGGACCGAACGGGAAGTCGGCGGCGAGGTCGAGCGCGAGCAACATATCCTCGTCGCCTTTGGGCTCCAGAGAGGCAAGAACCGATGTAACCCGTGAGGGATCTTCGGTGAACATTGTCTGCCGAAGCATGGCTGGATCCTGACCGCCTCCGTAAAGGTCGCCGATCAGATTCATTGTCGGGTCGTGGCCTATGGTTTGTATGAAATAAACGGCATTGTCCTGTTCGCCGACCGCGCACGACAAGGCCACTATCCCATATCGTACCTTTCCTTCGCTGCCGGGGTCTCGATCGATCGGCATGCGCACAGCTATTGGCCATCTGACCGCGACCTTTTCTGTCGCATCAGCCGGTCAGACTGCTCGCCATCGACCGGGTCTCCCGAGGTCGGTAATTGGTGCTGGACACCGGGCTGAGAGGCTCGATCGCAACGATTGACTGGCCCTGGCCGCAAGGCTCAAGTTCTGTCAGCGCGTGCCGACAATACGTCAGTAAATCTAAAGCGTCTTCCCAGGGAGCCGAGATGAAAGCGACCACACAGGCACACAACGACCACCTCCGCAGGCTTTCCCTGCTCGGGGCCGATAGTGCGCTTGCCAATACAGGGTGTACCTGAAAGGAGCCCGAACGTGAGAGCCAAACCCAGAACGCCGGATAGCCGTCCCCAGGCCCAGGAAATCTTCACCGACCGCGTCGATCAGCGAGTGTGCATCGCCAAATTCTTCGCGGCGCTCTGCATCACCCCGTTCGTGTCGCCGGACAAACCCGTCCTGTCCTATTACGGCGTGGGCGGCAACGGCAAGACCTCGCTGCGCAAACAGGCCATTTCGGAATACCAAGCCCGGCAACAGAAAAACAAGTCTGACGTTGTCCTGAACTTCATCCTGTGTGACATCGACAAGCCAGGCTTCAAACCGGACTACAACCCGATGGAATTCTACGGCGGCGTCATGCGCCAAGCGCTGCACACGGCGGGAGTGAAGACGGGCTTGTTCGATCTCCTCTACACGGCCTGGTGGGGCAAGGAGAACCCCAACCGCCCGCTGAATCTGCACGATGGCATCGAGGGTCTGCTAGGAACCGCAAGCGACACATCGCAGACCGTGGGGAGCATCATTAGTGCCGTCGGCAGCCTCTCCAGCGTCTTCATGGCGGGCAAGCTCGCCATTCTCGCTGCAAAGGACTTGCGGAAGCGGTTGCACGCGAAAAGATATCGCGAAATCTTCCACGATACGGAGGAACTGGAGAACTGCACCACAGAGCAAATGAAGGAGCTTGCCCCGCACGTCCTAGGCGAAGACATCCGCAGCTACCTCGAAGAGAACACCAGCAAGGCGCTCTGCCTGATCATCGACGGCTTCGAGCGCATCCAGTCCGACGCCCATGGCAAGGGCAAGATCGAGAAGGATCTGCAGTGGAGCCTGAAGGAACTGCTGCACTCGCTCTGGGTGACCTTAGACGAAGATAGGCCCGAACCCCGTTTCGCCATGATCCTCCTCGGCCGCGAGAAGCTCCAATGGGGCGAACTCTACCGGAACGATGTGATGAATAAACCGAGCATCGATTGGGAGCAGCACGTCGACAGCCACATCCTGCACGCATTGGCCGAAGACGACGCGCGCGACTTCATCGGCAAGGTAATCGACTGGTGCAAGGAGCACCCCGAGTCCGGCCGCCTTGGCGATCGGCTGGCAGACAATATGGAGGCAATTCTGGCCTCTGCGAAGGAATCGACCAGAGCCGCCGAGTCCCACTATCACCCCTACTCACTCGACCTGGCCGTGCAACTCATCGCCGACATGGGCGAACGTTTCACACCTGAGGCGCTTGGTACTGGAGGCGCGAGTGAATTGAATAAGCGTTTTCTGAAGGCGATGCGCGAGATCGCTCCGGATCGGCTCAAGGCCTTCGAGATCTTCGCGCTGGCACTGGAGTTCAACCAGGGGTTGTTCCAGCATCTGGTGAAGAACAGCATCCTGACGGGCTATGCACTGCACGATTTCGGCCGCCTGCTCGGACAGGACCTGTCCTACATCGACAGGGAAGCTCTGGAGCGGGGGCTGTACCGCTTCCACAACAAGATGCAGGAGGCGCTGATTCATTCCTTCCGCAATCTCCACGGAAGCGCGGTCCAGCAGGCGGCGGCGACGGTCGTGACTGCCATCTTCGACTACCACCACGAAGAGATGCGGAAAGCGCTGGAAAACCGCAATAACGAGCATGGCAAAGTCATCTATGACCAGCTGGCCACCTTGCTGCTTGAGCACAACGATACAACGAAATTGCTGGGATGGGAGACGTTCGATGAGCTGGTCGACAGGCTGGAGGAGGGACTCGATGAATATTTCAACCTGGCGTCTAGGATCGCGATTAGGTGGAAGCTCCTTCCTCTAGCAGAGTTAGCCTGGGGCCCGGACCACCCGGACACGGCGACCAGCCTCAACGACCTGGCGAACCTGCTTCATGCCAAAGGTGACTACGCCGGCGCAGAACCGCTCAAACGGCGTGCCCTTGACATCCGTGAAAGGATGCTCGGTCCGGACCACTCGGACACGGCAATCAGCCTCAACGACCTGGCGAACCTGCTGCAAGACCAAGGCGACTACGCCGGCGCAGAACCGCTTAACCGACGTGCCCTCGACATTCGTGAAAGGATCCTCGGTCCGGACCACTCGGACACGGCAAGCAGCCTCAACAACCTGGCGACCCTGCTGCAAGACCAAGGCGACTACGCCGGCGCAGAACCGCTTAACCGACGTGCCCTCGACATTCGTGAAAGGATCCTCGGTCCGGACCACTCGGACACGGCAAGCAGCCTCAACAACCTGGCG
>CAIXFP010000547.1 GCA_903918705.1 uncultured Pseudomonadota bacterium | reverse complement strand
TGCATCTCGGCCCGCTTCTTCCGCAGGGCTTCACCGGCCAGGCCGCCCAGTTCCTCGCCCGCCACCGCCACGCTGCCGCGGGTGGGTTCCTGCAGGCGCAGGATGGCGCGCGCCAGGGTGCTCTTGCCGCAACCGGATTCCCCCACCAGGGCCAGCGTCTCGCCGGCGGCGATGGACAGGCTGACCCCGTCCACCGCCTTGATGTGGTCCACGGTGCGGCGCAGCAAGCCGCGGCGGATGGGAAAGTGGACGGCGAGGTCGCGCACCCGAAGAACACTCCCATCCCCCGCCAAGGGAGGGGCCGGGGGCGAGGGAGCAAGGGCTGATTTGGCGGCAATGGCAACCCCAACCGGGTTCCCTCTCCCCAGTCCTACCCCGGAAGGGGAGGGTGTGGTGGCCGCCATATGGCACCTCGAGAAATGCCCCGGCACAGGTTCATGAAAGCCTGGCGCTTCCTCACGGCAGCGCTCGAAGGCGGCCGGGCAGCGCTCGGCGAAGCGGCAGCCGGACATAACCGCATCAGGCGGCGGCACGCGGCCGGGCAGGCTGTCCAGGCGTTCGCCGCGCCGGTCCAGGCGCGGCAGAACGGCGAACAGCTTCCGCGTGTAGGGGTGGCGCGGCGTGGCGTAGAGGCTGTCACGCCCGGCCCATTCGACGATCTGGCCGGCATACATCACCGCCACCCGGTCGGCCATGTCACGGGCCACGTCGAGATCGTGGGTGATCAGCAGCAGGCCCATGCCGCGGCGCTGCTGTAGTTCGCGCAACAGGGCCAGGATCTGCGCCTGCACGGTCACGTCCAGGGCGGTGGTGGGCTCGTCGGCGATCAGCACCTCCGGCTCGCCCGCCAGCATCATGGCGATCAGGGCGCGTTGCCGCTGGCCGCCGGATAGCTGGAAGGGGTAAGCAGCGAGGTGCTCGCGCTTGAGGCCCACCGCTTCCAGCAGGCGCGCCGACTCGACCAGCGCGGCGTCGCCTTTCATCGCGCGATGGGCGGATAGCGCCTCGGCGATCTGTTCGGCCACGGTCATCACCGGGTTCAGGCTGGTTTGCGGCTCCTGGAAGATCATCGCCATCCGGCCGCCGCGTACAGAACCCATGGCGGCTTCCGGCAGGGTGAACAGGTTTTCGCCGGCCAGCCTCACGCTGCCCGTCGCCACCCGCGCGCCTTCCGGCAGCAACCGCATCAGGGCCAGGGCGGTCATGGACTTGCCGCAGCCGGATTCACCCAGCAGGGCCACGCATTCATCGGCGCCGATGGCGAAACTGACTCCGTCCACCGGCAACAGCCGCCGCTCGCCCACGGTGATCTCGACGCGCAGATTGCTGACCTCAAGCCCTTTCATGTCCGCCCCCGCGATTTCGGGTCGAGGGCATCGCGCACCTGGTCGGCAAACAGGTTGGCGGCCAGCACCAGGACGAACATGAACACGAAGGCGGCGGCCAGTTGCCACCACACCACCGGCTCCCGGGCCAATTCCAGGCGGGCGCCGTTGATCATGTTGCCGAAGCTGATCATGCCCGGATCCACACCGACGCCGACGTAGGACAGCACCGCTTCCGCCAGCACCAGGCCGGAGAAATCCAGCACCACCGTGATCAACACCAGGTGCATGACGTTGGGCAGCAGGTGGCGCAGCAGGATGCGGCCGTGGGTGACGCCGAAGGCCCGCGCCGCCACCACGAATTCCAGTTCCCGCAGCTTCAGCGCCTCGGCCCGCAGCAGCCGCGCCAGGCCGGTCCAGCCGGTGGCCCCGAGAATCCCGCACAAGGCCAGCAGGCGCACGTCGGAGCGCACGGCGGCGGTGTTGAACAGGGTGGCATGGGCTTCGATCTGCACCTGCACCACCAGCACGGCGGCGGCGATAAGCAGCACACCGGGAATGGAATTGAGGGTGGTGTAGAGGTACTGGATGACGTCGTCCACCCGGCCGCCGAAATAGCCGGCGGTGATACCCAGCCCCAGGGCCAGGGGCAGCATCACCAGGGTGGTAAGGCTGCCGATCAGCAACCCGGTGCGGATCGACTTGAGGGAAAGGTAGAGCACGTCCTGGCCCACCTTGTCGGTGCCGAAGACGTGGTAGACGGGGGCGAGGGCGATCAGGGCGCCGGACAGAAGGCAGACGGCCAGGGCGGTCCAGGAGAACGAGGGGTTCGATCCCCCTCGTTGCCAAAGGGGAAAGACAAGTAGCCAAACCAACCCGCCCGCCAGCATCCCCAGCCCGCCGCGCAGCAGGACATCCGGCCAGAAATCCAGGTCCGGATCGGCCAGTTGAGCGCCTCCGTGCTTGAGGCGCGGGTAAGCGCGGGTTTCCCTGCCATCCGCGCCCGCCACGGTTTCCTTGGCATAGAGGCGGGTGGCGAAGGGCGCCGAGTAGGTCTTCTCCACGTTGTCACGCAGGGGTTGCAACAGCCAGTCCAGGGTGGAACGCACCTCTCCGCTGTACTGCGCCGGCTTGCCCTCGGGACCAGGCAGGCGTTCGACGTAGTGCAGGGAATCGAGCAGGCCGATGCCGACGTATATCGACAGGATCAGGCCCGTGGCAGCGCCGACCGGATGTTTCATCACCTGGCGCCAGGGTCCGCGCAGGGTCTCGTTGTTGCGCGCCAGCCAGACCAGCGCCGCCACGGCCGAGAGCAGCACCAGGATCAGGCCATCGGACCAGAGCAGGACGGGCTTGATCATTCCAGCCTCACCCGCGGGTCCACCAGGGTGTAGGAAATATCGGTGAGCACCAGGCCGACGATATAGAGCAGCGAACCCAGGAACACCATGGAGCGGACGATGGCGAAATCCTGGGCCTGGATGGCGTCGATGGTGTAGCTGCCAAGGCCCGGAATGCCGAAGAAGGATTCTATGATCAGACTGCCCAGGAACAATCGCGGAATCACCACCACCACGCCGGTGAGGATCGGGATCATGGCGTTGCCCAACACGTGGCGGAACAGCACGCGCAGTTCGGAGAGTCCCTTGGCGCGGGCGGTACGCACGTAATCGCGGGCGATCTCCTCGAAGAACAAGGAACGATAGAACCGGGCGGAATCGCCGATGCTGCCCACCACGCTGACCACCACCGGCATCACCAGGAATTTCAGCGCATCCAGGCCCGGCTGGTAGCCGGAGATGGGAAACCAGTGCCACAGCTTGCCCATCAGGTACTGGCCGCCGATGACGTAGAACAGGCCGGAAATCGACATCAGCGCCACGCACAGCACCACGCCCGCTGTATCCAGGCGGGTGCCGCGGAAGAACACCAGAAGCAGGGCGAAGCTGATGTACACCAGGAGGCCCACCAGGAAGGTGGGCAGGGCGATGGCCAGGGAGGGCCACATGCGGGTGCCGATCTCCCGGGCGATGTCGCGGCCATCGTCGGAGGAGCCGAAATCCAGGGCGAACAGCTTCAGGGACTTGTCCACGAACAGGGTGTCCGTGGCCTTGTCAACGCCGGTGGCCTTGGCATTGACGAACAAGGGCTTGTCGTAGCCGTGCTCGTTCTTCCAGCGGGCGATGGAATCCGCCGTGACGTGCTTGACCCCGAGGTGGATGCGCGCCATGTCGTCCGGCGTGTTGACCATGAAGAACAGGGCGAAGGTCAGCAGGTTCACCCCCAGGAGGATGGGGATGGCGTAGAGGACGCGGCGGACGAGGTAGTTAAGCATGAATCAGCGTGACGGTTTCTTTCCGGCATAAGCCAAGACTGGCTCTTGCATCAGGCGCGGGGTTCCGTCTCCCAGCAAGCGTGCCAGGCCCAGGCGCACTCGCGCCTCGTCATCGGTCGCCAATTGCCCCAATACGCCCCGCACCAGGCGCTGGTCCAGGGTGAAGAGTTTGAAACGCACCTTGGATGGTGCTGGCAATCCCGCCATCGCGAGGTCATAAATCGGACAATCCAGGGGCCAGGGCTCATTCGATTCAGAGGTAATCATGGCCATGACAGCATGTCCTACGGGGGCATTGAAAGCAGTGGCGTCGGACAGCACCAGGGCTGGCCGGTTCTTGACGGCCTGCCGATCAGTGAACGGAAATGGCACCCTCACTACTTGCCAGGCCGCGAGTACTTCATCAGAGAGCACTGTAAGCCTCCTCATCCGCCGCGCCCGCCCATTCCGAGAGGGTTCCTTCCACGGCGCGCAGGTATTCCAGATCCAGGGGCTCGACCCTGCGCACGCGCACTTCGCCCGATGCCAACGCTTCCCAGGAAAGCAAGTCGCCGGGCTTCACATTGAGCAAGGCGCGAATCTCCTGCGGAATCGTGGTCTGGCCTTTGCTTGTGACTTTCGCGATGGTGTTCATTTCATTCTCCATATAAGGAATGCATTACATTCTTACCGTAATCTATTCCAGCGAAATCGACAAGCACCTTATGTCACCGCCGTCGCCCGCAGCCGCCGCCGGTAACCCGCCACCGCCGGCCACACCAGCGCCGCCAGGGCCACCACCACCGGCCCCAGGGGCCACAGCACCGGACGGTTCCACCTGGCTTGGTAGGCCACCCGCGCGGCCGGGTCGATGCGGCGGTACTTGAGCAGGTTCTGCGCCATCAGGTTGGGCTTGGCGTTCATCACCCAGCCGTGGCGCAGGCCAAAGCTCTTGGGGTGGAAGGCGTAAATCCAGGGCGCGTCCTCCCGGGCGATCGCCACCATCTGGTCGATCACCGCCTGCCGCGCCGGGCCGTTGTCCATGTCCTTCATCTTCACGAACAGGCGGTCGAATTCCGGGTTCGCGTAATTGGCCGCGTTCTCGCCCCCCGAGGTCACTTTCCTGTTGGGGCCGTAGAGCAGGAACAGGAAATTTTCCGGGTCCGGGTAGTCCGCGTTCCAGCCCCATTCGAAGATCTGCTCGCTGCCCTTGCTCATCTTGTCCTGGAAGCGGTTGTAGTCACTGGCGCGGATCACCAACTGGATGTCCAGCTTGGCGAACTGCTTGCGGAACCAGTCCATGCGCGACTTCGCCTCCGGGCCGTTGGCGGCGGTGTCGAGATAGAGCGTGAGGGGCTGACCGGTCTTCACGTCGCGGCCGTCGGGGTAGCCGGCCTCGGCCAGGAGGCGTTTGGCGTCGTCCAGCGGGCGGCGCTTGAAGCGCGAGCACTCGCTGGACTCCCCTCTTTTCCAAAGGGGGGTAGCCGTCGTCCCGCAATCCGCCCGGTACACCACCGGGTTCACCCCCGCCTCTCCCTCCCGGTAGCCGAAGATCCCTGGCGGCAGCGGCCCCTGGCCGGGCAGGCCGCGGCCGTTGAGGAAGATGGAAATGAACTCGTCGTAGTCGATGGCGATGGACAGGGCCTGGCGCAGCTTGCGCGAGCGCTCCGACAGGCCCCCCACCACCGGGTCCATCATGTTGAAGCCCATGTAGTTGAGCGAGGGACGCGCCGCGGTGGACAGGAGGATGCCGCGTTGGCGCATGTCCGGGGTGAGGTCCGGCTCGCCCCGGGCGTTCATGCGGATGGCCTGGTCGAAGCTGTCGGAGCTCACCCCGGAGGCATCGTAATAAC
>CAIXFP010000546.1 GCA_903918705.1 uncultured Pseudomonadota bacterium | reverse complement strand
CCGTGTTGACGCCCACCAGGTTGCCGGCGCCATCCACCAGGGCGCCGCCGGAATTGCCCGGATTGATGGCGGCGTCGGTCTGGATGTAGTTCTCGAAGGTGTTGATGCCGAGATGGCTGCGCCCGAGGGCGGAGACGATGCCCATGGTCACGGTCTGGCCCACTCCGAACGGGTTGCCGATGGCCAGTACCACGTCGCCGACGCGCTGGTTGTCCAGTTTCGCGAAGGTGATGGCGGGTAGATGGGTGTGTTCGACCTTGAGCACGGCCACATCGGTTTCCGGGTCGGTGCCCACCACCTTGGCCGGCAGGGTCTTGCCGTCGGGCAGGGCAACCTGGATCTCGTCGGCGGCCTCGATGACGTGGTGGTTGGTGAGGACATAGCCGTCGGCGCTGACGATGACACCGGAACCCAGATTGGAAACGCGCTGCGGATGGCTGTCGGCGATGCCGCCGCGGTTGCCGAAGAAACGACGGAATACCGGATCGTCCACGAATGGATTGCGCTGCGCCTGGACTTCCTTGCTGGTGAAAATATTGACCACCGAGGGCCGCGACTTGGCTGCCGCATCGGCATAGCTGTATAGCGAGTGGCCGGCCACGCCATGGGTCTGACCGCTCACCACTTCGTGGATGGTGATGCCATCGCCCGAGCCGGGCAGCAGGCCCGGTATCAGCCGATCCAGCGCCAGCAAGGCCGCCAGGGCGATCATCAGGGCGGCGATGGTCTGAGCGAAGAGCAGCCAGATCTTGTGCATGGGTCGTAGCGTGCGTGGGGAAAACCGCGCCGATTCTAGCGCAAGCCTTTGTCCCATCTGGCGCGACGACGGCTGCGACAGATAAACCGCACTGCAGCCTCCTGTCGATGTCAGGACTTTTTGTTGTTTTCGAGTTTCAACTGAGGCGGACTGATAAATATCATCGTTTTTTACTATATTGCTAAGTTGACCTTTTTACTCAGTTGTTATTGCTGCATGCGCAAACTAATCTGGCACGCATCATGCGAACCCTGATTCTGGGCATAGGCAACACACTCCTGACCGACGAGGGCGTCGGTATCCATGTATTACGGGCGCTGGAGCCGGCACTTGCCATGGAACAGCTTTCTCCCCTGGAAATCACTTTGCTCGACGGCGGCACCCTGTCGTTTACGCTGGCCGGTCCAATTGAGGACGCAGACGCACTGATCGTGGTCGATGCCGCCAACATCAAAGGGGCCGCGGGCGACTGGAGGCTGCTGGAGGGGACAGCCATGGACGCGTTCCTGCTGGGCAACCGTAAATCCACCGTACATGAAGTCGGGTTGACGGATTTGCGCGCCATAGCCATTCTGGCTGGACACTGGCCGGAACGTCGAGCGATGCTGGCAATCCAGCCACAACGGATGGACTGGGGCGAATTTCCCACCACGGAAGTTGCCGCGGCCATTCCTTCGGCCACTGCGGCCATTGTGCAATTGCTACGGAGTTGGGCTCATGTCTCTTGATGCCATCCCGGTCATCGCGGTTCCGCCCGGTTTGCGGGCGAGCGACTTGTCGGGCAACGCCCCCGCCCTGTTGCGGGAAATTGCCGAAATGCTGCGGCGATTGGTCAATATCGGCGAGTCGTCCGCCATCGATCTTCAGGCACTTCCATTGACCCCGGCGGATCTGGATTGGCTGAAGCAGCAGTTGGGGCATGGTGAAGTCGCCATCACCCTGGACTCGGATGGCGAGTCCACCTTGAACGTAACCGCGTGCCCCGGCCTTTGGTGGGTGACCCACTGCAATTCGAGCGGAACGGTGGTGTCCAGCTTCCTTGAAGTGGCTTTCGTTCCCGAGGTGGTCAAGGCCCATCCGGACGATGTAGAAATGGGATTAGAACATCTTGAATTGCTGATTTCTGATCTAAGCTGAACCAATCGTTGTTTTGAGTGTGTCTCAAGCCAGGAGGCTATGCATCATGCAAGGTCCATTGATTGAAACCCTCGCGCGGCAAGGCGTGTCACGCCGCACATTCATGAAGTACTGCGCCACCCTGGCGTCCATGATGGCACTGCCGCCCATGGCGGGACGTGCCATGGCGGAAGCGATGGCGGCGACGCCGGCGGCGAGCAAGCGCCCGTCCGTCATCTGGTTGCCGTTCCAGGAATGCACCGGCTGCACAGAATCCATCACCCGGTCGCACTCCCCCACGATTGAGGGCCTGATCTTCGACATGGTGTCCCTGGACTACCAGGAGACCCTGATGGCGGCGGCAGGCCACCAGGCCGAGGATGCCTTGCAAGCCGCCATGAAGGCCAACGACGGCAAATATCTTTTGATCGTCGACGGCTCGGTTCCGTTAGGCCTGGATGGCGCCTATTCCTGTATCGGTGGCAAATCCAACCTGGATTCCCTCAAGGAAGTGGCGAAGGGAGCCGCGGCCATTGTCTGCGTGGGTTCCTGTTCCTCGTTCGGCGGCATCCCCAAGGCCAATCCCAACCCGACTGGTGCGGTACCGGTATCGGCGATCATCAAGGACAAGCCCATCGT
>CAIXFP010000545.1 GCA_903918705.1 uncultured Pseudomonadota bacterium | reverse complement strand
GCGGCGGCCCGGCGGGCCTTTTCTTCTTCCTTGCGGCGCCTGGCTTCGGCCTCTGCCTTGGCCTGTTCCAGTTTGACCCGTTGCGCGGCGAGCTTGTCCTTGAAGGCACGGGCGGCGGCCAGATGCGGTTCGCAGGCGGCTTTCAGTTCGGGCCAGTCGGTGGCCTGATTTTCCATTGGATGAAGTTCCACCAGCAGCCAACCGAAGGGGAGCAAGTTGGTTGATTGATCCTTTTCGTCGGCGGCGAGCCAGAGGGTTTTAGCCGCATCGAGATATTCGGGCTTTTCATCCTTGCCCTTCATGATTTTGATGTTGCGCACCCCGTTGAGGGTGACGGACTCCGCCCCGGAATGGCGCCCCACGCGAAGCAGAAAAGCATCGCCGCGTTCCAGCCTGGGCCGTGAAGCGGCGAGGAATTGCTGCATCACCTTGTACCAGGTGGTATCGAGAAACCCGCGCTGATGCAGAAACCTGCACTCCTCGTCGAGGATGGGCCGATAGAAGTCATTACAGGCGCGGGCGACCTGAGCCACATCAAAACGCAGATTGGCGGCGGGTAACTGCCGATTGCCAGACCGATCTTTCTCGGCCACCCCGGCTGCCACCTGGAGGTTGATTTGCCCGGTGAAGGTCCTGAAATGCCAGCCGGAAACACATTCGAGTATCTGGTATAGCTCTTTGGACTCTGCCTGGGATTTCCTGACGTTGCCTTGCTGATCTTTGACTTCCACTTTCTTGCGGTTGACCGCCAGATGCACCTGGGCGGCAGGCAGACCGGACTCGCCACACCATGCGGCATCGGAGAGTTGCACTAGACGCATGGGGTCGAGTTCAAGAGACATTCGAGGACGTGCGCTCTCATCGAAATAGCGGAACAACCGCCCCTGGAATTCGTGCAGTCCTTTTCGTTCCTGAGCGGACCGCCCGCCATTCACCCCATCCAGCAATGCCGTACGCATCGCCCCCTTGAGCGACGACCCGAACAGCACCGGCTGCCTGGTCACCGGGTTGAAGCTGGTACGGTCGATTTCCAGCCGATTGAGCACCTTCTTGCCATCAGCCTCCTGATTCGCGGTCTGGCCGATGCGCTGCCTGTAGAGGTTGGTCACGCCCGGCAGTACGGGGATGCTCTGGATGGCATGCCCCATGAGTGCTTCTCGACGCTCATGGAAGAAACGTTGCAGTGCCTCGATCATCCCGGCATCAGGTCGACGGCCACCTATTTCCAGCAAATTCTTGCGGTCGGCATCAGACAGCGCCGCCATCACCGCCCCGGTATCGAACTCATGCAGCACACTCTCTTCGATCACGTAATTGGTGGGCTCGTAGCTCTCCCCGATGCCAACGTGGATGGGCGAAAGCGGGGTAATCAGCATCCGATAACTGTTGAACGTTTTCATGTCGCTTCCTCCCGATCCGACAATCGGATGCCCAGTACCGGGGCATAACCCTGGTGCACGGTGTCCGGGATTGCCTTGGATAAGACGCCGCTCCCGCCCAATCCTTGACCGACGAATGGCTTGCCCTGGTAGCCGACAGGAGCCAAAACCGCCCCGGCATTGGCCAACAACACCGGCGCCTTGAACGGATTGCCTAGATGCACACCGATGTCGCCGTGACGACCGAAGCGGGTGAACACCGTGTAGAAGCAGCGACCGGAATCCCAGGGCAGGCCTTGCGGGGCGCATGGGGCCAGGGTCAGCCAGGCGTTGGCATCGGCTTGCGTGGGGAGCACGACGGTGTTGAACGCATCGACGCGAAAGCGACCCAGTCCGATGCCGGCATCGCGCCCGAAGCCAAGTTCACCGATGTCGCCCAGGGCGCGTTCCAGATCGGCAGCGGACAGGCGGGATTCGTCCAGGATGATGTGGATGTCCAGCGCGGCATCCGTGCCATACCACTGCCTCCCCATGCTGTAAGGCGCGAAGCCCTCACCCGTGGTGCCGGTGCGGCGGTCGATGGCGTTGTGCGGGTGGGGATTCGATAGCGCACTGCCGCCGGGTAACTCGCTCGCGGCGCAGCAGTGATTCAGCCAGTCAGCCACTGGTGCGTCGAAGTGCTCGACCGGCAGCCAGACCCGCTTCTTGGCGGCCTTGCGATCATCACCAGGCAGCGGATTGAACCAATGGCCGGGCAGAGTGGGCCGGGGCAGATGGCCAGCGGGTAGCGCGTCGGAAACCACCGCGAAAGGATGACCTGCCGTGTAGCCATCGAGCAGTTGGGTCAGCCGTTCTTCTCCCAACCGATTGCGCAGCGCCCAGCACAACTGGCCGAACAGGGTGTCGCCCATCGGGTGTGTGCCGAAGGAGGAAAGCGGGGTGATACGGGCCGTGAGGGTCAGCATGATGGACTCCGAAAACAGATCACGTAGCCCGGATGGGGTGCAGCGGAATCCAGGGATTTGTCCGCCACCCCGGATTCCGGCTGCGCCTGCATCCGGGCTACATGGGCTGCGTGCATCTCAGGCCGCCTCGGCCAGGTTGACCTTGTCCAACTCAGCCAGCACGTTCACGCCGTCAAGTTCCATCTTGGCCAGGGCCACGTCATCTAACCGCGCAATGGCCTGATTGGTTACAGCAGCACAGTGGGGACTGGACAAAGGCGCGGTCTGCTGCTACGTTTGCGGCATGGATGAATGCAGCTTCATG
>CAIXFP010000544.1 GCA_903918705.1 uncultured Pseudomonadota bacterium | reverse complement strand
GTCGCGCTCAACCTGGCCGGACATCCCCGCGCCGGCCTGGTTGGCGGTCCTGTTGGCGGCTGCCGCCGTGCAAGGAGACCGCCGCATCGGTGTGTCCGGCGATGTGGCGGCCGGGCCGACAGCGGATGCACCACCGGCCGGCCTGGCCGGCGAAGTACCGGCCAGGGCCCGAAAGCCGGTCACGACGCCACGCGCCGGCACCACGGCCGGCTTGCCGTCCGGCCCGGTGGACGCCCCCATCCTCGATACGGCTTCGCACCCCGCCGAAGCGCCCCGGGGGGCACCTGCCGGGCTGGCGACGACCGCCGAAGCGCCGGTTTTCCCGGCCCCGGCCGGGATGGCGCCGGCCCCGGCCCCCGCG
Organism: uncultured Pseudomonadota bacterium; assembly: GCA_903918705.1. Classification (GTDB taxonomy): domain Bacteria; phylum Pseudomonadota; class Gammaproteobacteria; order Burkholderiales; family Thiobacillaceae; genus PFJX01. The sequence goes on along the minus strand of CAIXFP010000544.1, from coordinate 2,126 downwards.
AGCATCTCCGGCAAGGCGCCGCCACCTTGGCCAGCAACGCGGAACCCTCTGGAAGCGCCCCCCTGGCTGGCGCCCAGCGCCGGCGGCGGTCTGCTGTTCCTGCTGCCGCTGCTTGCCCGCCTCGGCATCGCCGAATGGTGTGCGGCCCACGGCCGCGCCGGCGAGGATTTCGCTCGCCGGGTGCTGGAACTGGCCGCGCATCGCATGCATCTCCCCGAGGGCGACCCGATCCGCCTGGCGCCGCCGCCCCCGGGTCGGAAACGGCCGCCTCCGGTGCCCGCCGCCTGGTCCAGCCCCCTGCTGGCGCCACCGCGTTCCTGCCAGGGCGAAGGCAGCCTGGCGGTTCGTCTCGCCCGCGCCCGCGACCTCGACGACCAGGCCGCCGTCTGGCTTACCGCCGCACGCCGCTGGCTGCGCCGGGGCGGCCACATCGGCCTGGCCAGCCTGGTGCTGCGCCCGGCCCGAGTCGCCGTCACCGCCACCCACATGGATGTGCATTTCCGCCTGAGCGATGCCGATTTGCGGATACGCCGCGCCGGGCTGGACCTGGACCCCGGCTGGCTGCCCTGGTTTGGCCGGGTGGTAGCGTTTCATTACCAAAGCGCCGAGGCGGTCTGGTGAACGCCGCCGTCCCACCCCGTGACGTGCCGCCGCTCCACGGCCTGGCCCTGGCCGCCCTGGAACTGGCGCCGCCGCCTGCTGACGGCGAGCCCGAGGCGCTCTGGCTGTGGGCGCAACGCGAACAATGCGGCTTGCCGCCTCGGGAAGCTTTTCAGGCCTGGCTCGAAGCACCTCCCGTCGGCGACACCCTGCTGCATGCCCTGGCCCAGTCCCTGTGCTTGCGGCCCCTGGAGTTGCTGGCGGTGGCCCTGGCCTGCGCGGTGGAAACCGAGGCCATGGCCGGCCGCGTGGTGGCCTGGTTGCAGGCGCCGGTGGGCGGCTCCCGGCCCACCCTGGGGCTGGTACTGGCGGCGGCGCGCGGCCTGGGCCTGGACACGTCCTTCTCCGTCTTGCTGGAAGGCGGCGCTCGGGGCTGCGGCCTGCTGCAACTGGAATCGGACCTGGAGCCGAATAATCGCCGTCCCCTGCCGGAGCAAACCCTCCATGTGCCTCTGCCCCTGCTCCTCACCCTGCACGAGGGTAGCGCCCGCTGGCCCGGGGTGGAATTGCGGGAACCCGGCAGCCAGAGCGCGGTGGCCTCCCTGCGCGGGGCGGCGCTGCGCCAGGCTCAGGCCTTGCGACCCGGCACCGCCCTGGCGATCCGCGCCGGCCACCCGCGCGAAGCCCGTGCTGCCGCCGCCCTGGTGGCCGAAGCCCTGGGGCTGCGGGCCGCCTTCTGCGAACAGGATTTGGGCCGGGGCGCCGGCATCTGGCTGGCCTTGAACGGCGCCGTGCCGGTGCTGTGCCTGGAACTCGCTCCGGGCGAGACCCACAAACTGCCCGCCTTGCCCGGCTACCACGGCCCCCTTCTGGTGGCCTGCGGTCTCGACGGCAGCTTCAGCCATGCCGGCAACGGCGTGAGCAGCTGGCGCGTGCCCCTGCCTTTAGCCGAAGAGCGCGCCGCCCTCTGGTCCCACCATACCGAGGACGCCGATCTGGCGCGGCGCCTGGGGGAACAGCACCGCTACGACGCCGCCCGCATCCAGCTGCTGGGTCAGGCTGCGCGCTACGAGGCGAACCTGGAGCGGAGTGCTGCCATCGCCCATCACCACGTCTGCCGCGCCGCCCGCGCCGGCCTGGCGGCAAACTTGGGCACCCTGGCGGAACTGCTGCCGGAAGCCATCGCCGACGATGCCCTGATCATCCCGCCGCCGCTACGCGTTTCCCTGCTGGGCCTGCTGCGCCGCTGCCAGTTGCGGGAAGCATTGGCCACCGGCCTGGGACCGGCGGCACACACCCGCTACAAACCCGGCGTGCGCGCCCTCTTCGTCGGCCCCTCGGGCACCGGCAAGACTCTGGCGGCCGGCTGGCTGTCCAGCCAAATCGGCCTGCCCCTGTACCGGGTGGACATCGCCGCGGTGACCAGCAAATACATCGGCGAAACCGAAAAAAACCTGTCCCAGTTATTCGCCCGCGCCGAACACGCGGAAGTGGTGCTGCTGTTCGACGAGGCCGATTCCCAGATC
>CAIXFP010000543.1 GCA_903918705.1 uncultured Pseudomonadota bacterium | reverse complement strand
TGAATGTAAAAACATGGGTCGGCATGCTAGGGGGTTTACGGTTGCTGCGTCAACCTTTGTAAGGCGACTATTACCAAAGACATAGGCCGGCTCACGGCGCGGCCCGCGCCAGATGATCGATATATTCGATGTCACCGGCTTCCAGGCTGCCCACCGCCACCTTGAGCTTGAGCCGGGCCAAAAGGTAATCGTAGCGGGCCCGTTGCAGGTCGCGCTTCGTTCCATAGTATTGCTGCTGGGCATTGAGCACGTCGCTGTTGGTGCGCAGCCCGGCCTTCTGGCCCGCCTTCATGCCGGTGATGGTGATGCCGGTGGCGGCCACGGCCTGCTCCAGGGCCGCGGATTGGGCCAGGGCGCTGTTGACGCCCAGGTAAGCCTCGCTGGCCGCCACTTCGGCATCGCGCCGGGCGGATTCGAGCTCTTCCCGGGTCTTGGTGGCCGTGAAGGCGGCCTGGCGCGACTGGGCATCGACCCGCCCGCCCGTGTAAAGCGGAATGCTCAGACTGAGGCCCAGTTGGGCGGTGCGGTCGTTGCCGCTGTAGTAATTGGGTTCGCGGTTTCTCTGGTAGACCGCGGAAAGGGACAGCTCGGGCATCAGGCCGGCGCGCTGGCGATCGGTCTCCAAATCGGCCAGGCGGACATTGAGTTGTTGTGCCTGCACCTTGAGGTTGCCGACCCGGGCCTGGCCCAGCCAGGCCTGAATGTCGTCGGGGCTGGGCGGCTCGGGCCGTAGCGCGCCGACGCCGCCCTCCACGCCCGCAGGCAGGGGGCCGGTCATGCTTTCCAGTTCGCGCCGTTTCTGCGCCACCGCCGCCACGGCCGCGCTCACCTGGGACTCCGCCATTTTCTTGCGGGCGCGGGATTCCTCCACATCGGTGATGGTGGCGGATCCACCCTTGAACATGTGCTCGGCCTGGCGCTGCTGTTCCGCGTAGGCTGCCTGCTGCGCCCGGGACAATTCCAGGGAGTCGGCGGCATAGAGGTAATCGAACCAGGCCTGGGCCAGCTTCAAGCCCAGTTGTTGCAGGGCGTCGACGTAACTCAGCTGCGCCAGTTCGGCGCGCACCTTGCCTTCCCGATAACTATCCCAGCGGTCCAGGCTGAACAGGGGTTGGGTCAACTGAAAATTGACCGTTTGCATGTCGTAGGAATACTTCTGGAGAGTGGGGGCATTGTTCATCTGGATGCCGTAATGGGAAGGCCGATTGTTGTATTCGACCGAGGCCGACGGCAGCAAGCCGGCCAGTCCGATGTCGCGATATTCGAGGCCGGCCGCCCGTTCGGCGCGCGCGGCGGCCAGGCTGGAGTCGTGGTCCAGGGCGGCGCGGTAGAGATCCACCAAGCCGGCGGCCGGCGCCGGGACGGCCAGCGCCAGGGCGAGGACGGCGACACTGCCGCGCGACAGCATTCGTTGCAGGCGTAACAGCGACATCAGCGTTTCTCTTTCATCTTGGTGGCGCGCCCGCTCAGCGTTCGGTGAAGGCCATGTGCAAGCGCGTGAGGAAGGGCTTGACCAGGTACATGAGCAGGGTGCGCTCCCCCGTCTTGATCACCATGTCGGCCGGCATGCCGGGCTGGAGGATCTGCTTGCCCAGTTTGGCCATGCCTTCCGGGGTGACTTCCACCCGCCCGACGTAGTACGACTTCTCGGTGCGCGGATCGGTGAGGCTGTCGGCGGAGACATAGACCAGTTTGCCGGTCAGGCCGGCGCTCAAAGTTTGGTCGAGGGCCGGGAAATGGATGTCGGCGACCTGGCCGACATGGACGTTGTCGATGAGGCTGGGCGGGATCTGGGCCTCGATCACCAGCTTGCTGCTGGTCGGGACGATGTCCATGAGTTTTTCCCCGGCGGTGACGACGCCGCCGACGGTGTGCACGGCGAGCCCGACCACGGTGCCGGCCAGGGGCGCGCGCAGCACGACCCGCTCCAACTGGTCCTGGGTGCCGATGCGGCGCGATTGCAGGTCGGCGATCTTGCCCTGGGTTTCGCTCATCTGGGTTTCCGCATCCTTGCGGAAGGCATCCCGGGCCTGCAGGATTTTCAGCTTGAGTTCGCTGATCTTGCTCCGCGCCTGGGCGATGTTGGCGAGGTTCTCGCCCGTCTGGCCCTGGATGTAGGAAAGGGAGCGCTCCAGCTCGAACTGGTGGGTGCGGGGCACGAAGCCCTGCTCGACCAGCGGCCGCAGCGAGTCCAGTTCATCCTGGAACAATTTCGTCTGAGTCGCGTGCGAACTTTCCTGGGCCTGCAGACCGCGTATCTGTTCCTCCAGGCCGACGATGCTTTCCCTGGCGATGGAAATCTCCCCTTCCAGGGTCGCCTTGCGGGTCTTGAACAGTTGATTGTGCAGGTCGATCGCCTCACGCACCTGGGGGTCGCTTCGGCGCGAGGTCAGGAATTCCGGGTAGGTGACGCCGCGGGCATCGCTCTGCTCGGCCTTGAGTTCGGCTTCGAGGGCGAGCAGGGCGATCAACTGGCCATCCACCATGCCCTGCTGCGCCTGGACCTGGGTGGGGCTGAGGCGGATCAGGGGCTGATTGGCCCGCACCTGATCGCCTTCACGCACCAGGATTTCCTCGATGATGCCGCCGGTGGGGTGCTGGATCGTCTTGCGGTCGCCTTCCACCTTGACGAAGCCGGTGGTGGGCACGCCCTGATCCAGGGGGGCGAAGGCGGCCCATACGAAAAAGCACGTCGCGGAAAAAATGACGGCACGCACACCCCAGCGGGCGATGGAGGCGCTGTCCTCGAGCTTCGCCGCCGCCTCCGCCGGAAAAGTGCTTTCCACGCCCTGCTCGATGCGTCCGCGCAGGCCGCTCATCCAGTTGCTCAAACTCACTTGTTGCTCCCTCCCGTGTTGGTGAAAGCCGCCGGATTCTGCAGGTAGGCGATCACCTGATCGCGCGGGCCGTAGGCATTCAGGGCGCCATCGCGCAAGGCCAGCAGTTTGTCGGCCACCGCCAGCAAGCCCCTGCCGTGGGATATGAAGATCACGGTGCTGCCCTGGCGCTTGAGGGCCAGGATGGCTTCCGCCAGGGCGGCCTCGCCGATTTCGTCGAGGTTGGAATTGGGTTCGTCCAGCACCACCAGGCGGGGATTGCCGTAAAGGGCGCGCGCCAGGGCGACACGCTGACGCTGGCCACCGGAGAGGTTGGCGCCATCGACCCCGAGAGGGGTTTCGTAGCCCTTGGGCAGGTGCAGGATGAGGTCGTGAACCCCCGCCATGCGCGCGGCGGCGACGATGCGCTCGCTGTCCAGCTCGCCGAAGCGGGCAATGTTTTCCGCCAGGGTGCCATCGAACAACTCGATGTCCTGGGGCAGATAGCCCACATAGGGCCCCAGCTCGGTCTTGTCCCAGGAGTAGACATCCACGCCATCGAGGCGCACCACCCCCGAGGCGGGCGCCCAGATCCCGGTGATCAGGCGGGCCAGGGTGGACTTGCCAGCCGCGCTCGGGCCGATCACGCCGACCACCTCGCCGGGACTGATTTTCAGGGAGAGCCCGTGCAACACCTGGATCTTGCTGCCGGGCGGCACGGCCACCAGGTTTTCCACCTGGATGGAGCCTTGCGGCGGCGGCAGCGAGATGGCCGGCGTGGGCGCGGGGATGCGTTGCAGCAGGTCGGCCAGACGCATATAGGATTCCTGGGTGGCCAGCCATTGTTTCCATATGGCGATCAGTTGATCCACCGGCGCCAGGGCGCGGCCCATGAGGATGCTGGCGGCGATCATGCTGCCCGGCGTGGTGTCGCCGGTGATGGCCAGCCAGGCGCCGAGGCCGAGCACCAGGGACTGGGCGGTGATGCGGGTGATCT
>CAIXFP010000542.1 GCA_903918705.1 uncultured Pseudomonadota bacterium | reverse complement strand
CTTGCTCCAGTCATATCATTCCATCAATCAGAGCCTGTTGGAATTGCAGCCACCCGTGATGCCGCCCGGAAACGGTTTCGAGTTTGTTCTTCCCGGCGGAGATCAGGTTCATGTCATCCCGTCTGCTCTGTTTCAACGCCCTCCGAGTTACTCATTACAGCGCATGGTGATGCGCATTCCCTGCTTTGCTCTGGATATTCGCGAAGAACGGAATCGTAAAGTAGTGCGTGGCGCGTTGTGCATGCAGGCCCCGACGTTATGGAAACGCCTTACCGGAGCTGCCCAGCCCTTTGAAATATTGTTGTTTGTCCGAAGGCGCCGGGCTAGATTGTACTTGCGTGACAATCGTAATCCTCAACCAACCGTACGAAATTTTCGGGCCGGAGCAAACATGGTTTTCCTGCTGTCGCCTGAACAGGAAGTTAAATTAAAGCGACTTAGGTCGTTTGCCGGCACTCCGGCCCGTGCCGAGAATTTATGGGAGCGGCTGTGGGTGTGGCTGTCCGGCGAACAATCAGGGCTACGCCCTTGAAGCACTGAATGCGGCTAGTCTTCTGCTGACAGGATTTATCGGCGAATATGACTCGAAATTTGTGTTTCAGCCGAACATTCATGTATCTGTGCGCGGCGAATTGATGAAATGCCAAGCAATGACGACATGAAGCTGATTCAAGCTCCTTTTTGTTGCCTCGGGATTGCAATAAATGCAAACGGAGCAACTCACCGGATGTTTTACTCTAAAGTCTTCACCGTCATTTTTTTGGGGGTACATCATGAATACACTGCGTACCGGTTCTAGCGGCCCGGATGTCCAGAAATTGCAACAACGCCTGACCGATCTGGGATACTCGCTGGGAGTCGTCGACGGTATTTTTGGCCAGGGAACCGCGGCGGCGGTGATGGCGTTTCAGCGTAGTCAGGGTTTGCAAGCGGATGGCCTGGCGGGACCGCAGACTCTAGCCGCTCTCGGTTTGAACGACGACCCCAGTGTGCCAAGCCCGATTCCAGCAGTGACGGTGGAAAACGTGGCGCCCCTGTTTCCCAGTACACCGCGCGCAAATATTCAGCGCCACCTTCCGACTGTGTTGAATGGCCTGGTGGAAGCGGAACTGGGAGTGAAACCCATGGTGTTGATGGCCCTGGCCACGATTCGCGCCGAAACCGAAGGCTTTGTCCCCATCTCCGAGGGGCAGTCGCGCTTCAATACCTCACCTGGCGGGAATCCCTTCGATCTTTATGATCGGCGCACCGATCTCGGCAATAATCAGCCTGGAGATGGCGCGTTGTTTCGTGGTCGCGGCTTCATCCAGCTCACCGGCAGGGCCAACTATCAACAGCATGGTCAGGCCATCGGCCTGGGTGATGGCTTGCTGACCCAGCCGGAGCAGGCCAACGATCCGGTCATCGCGGCCAAGTTGCTGGCAAGTTTTCTCAAGGCCAAGGAGACCGCCATCATGAATGCCCTGGGCGCCAACAATCTGGCTCTGGCACGCAAACTGGTCAATGGCGGATCGAACGGCCTCGACCGCTTTACTGATTGCTACACCCGCGGCGACACGTCACTGCCGGCTTTCTAGGCGGCGGGCTTATTTTTCCCCCACCTGCAGGATGGCCAAAAACGCCTCCTGCGGGATTTCCACGTTGCCCACCTGCTTCATGCGCTTCTTGCCTTCCTTCTGCTTCTCGAGCAGTTTCTTCTTGCGGGTGATGTCGCCGCCGTAACACTTGGCCAGCACGTTCTTGCGCAGGGCCTTCACCGTCTCGCGGGCAATGATGTGGGCACCGATGGCGGCCTGCACCGCCACGTCGAACATCTGGCGCGGGATCAGTTCGCGCATCTTGGACACCAGTTCGCGGCCGCGGTACTGGGAGGTGGAGCGGTGCACGATGAGGGCCAGAGCGTCCACCTTCTCGCCGTTCACCAGCACGTCCAGCTTGATCAGGTCGTCGGCGCGGAATTCCTTGAACTCGTAGTCCAGGGAGGCATAGCCGCGGGAGGTGGACTTCAGCCGGTCGAAGAAGTCCAGCACCACCTCGTTCAGCGGGATGTCGTACTTGATCATCACCTGGCGGCCCAGGTATTTCATGTCCACCTGGGCGCCGCGCTTCTGGTTGCACAGGGTCATCACGTTGCCCAGGAATTCCTCCGGCACCAGGATGGTGGCGGTGATGATGGGCTCGCGAATTTCCTCGATCTTGGACAGGTCGGGCAGACGCGAGG
>CAIXFP010000541.1 GCA_903918705.1 uncultured Pseudomonadota bacterium | reverse complement strand
CGGCCCCTCCCCCATGGGGGGAGGGGAGAAATAGCCATGACCACCCTCCTCGCCTTCGCCTTCACCCTGGCCGTGCTCGTGGTATTCCACGAATTCGGCCACTTCTGGGTCGCCCGTCGCATGGGCGTGAAGGTGCTGCGCTTCTCGGTGGGCTTCGGCCGCGTCGTCGCCAGCCGCAGCGACCGCCATGGCACGGAATGGGCGCTCTCCGCCGTGCCTCTGGGCGGTTACGTGAAAATGCTGGACGAACGCGAAGGCGAGGTGCCCGCCGATCAGCTCGACCAGGCCTTCAACCGCAAGCCTGTGGCGGCCCGGGCCGCCATCGTGGCGGCGGGGCCCCTGGCCAATTTCCTGCTCGCCATCCTGCTGTTCTGGGCGTTGTTCCTGCATGGCGTGCCCATCCTCAAGCCCATCGTCGATGAACCGGTGCAAGGCAGTCCGGCGCAGATGGCCGGCATCCATGGCGGCGAGACGATCACCCGGATTGAGGACGAGGCCGTCGCCAGTTGGCAGGATCTGCACTGGCTGGCCACCAAACAGGTGTTGCGCGGCGACACCCTGCGCCTGGAAACCAGGGACCGGCGCGGCTATGTCTCCTTCCATACCCTGGCCTTGCCGGAACATTCCGAGGAACTGGAACGGGAGCCCCTGAAAACCCTGGGCCTGATGCGCTACCTGCCGCCCCTGGCGCCCGTGCTGGGCGAACTGACCCCGGATGGCGTCGCCCTGCACAGCGGCCTGCGTGGCGGTGACCGCATCATCGCCATCGACGGCGTTGCCATGGGCAACTGGGAACAGGTGGTGAAAACCGTCCGCGGCGCCGCCGGACGGCCGTTGCGGTTTGCCCTGGAACGCGCAGGCAAGAAGTTTGAAATCGCGCTGACTCCCGCCACGGTGCGTGAGGAGGGCTACCCTATCGGCCGTATCGGTGCCGCGCCACGGGTCGATCCGGCGCTGATCGCCGATCTCCACGGCATCGTCCGTTATGCGCCGCCCCAGGCGCTGCGGCACGCCCTGGCGCGGACCTGGGAACTTTCCTCGTTCAGCCTGGAGATGCTCGGCCGCATGGCGGTGGGCCAGGCCTCGCTGAAAAACTTGTCCGGGCCCATCACCATCGCCGACTATGCCGGCCAGTCCGCAGAATCCGGCGCGGCCAGCTTCATCTCGTTTCTCGCCCTGGTCAGCGTCAGCCTCGGCGTCCTCAACCTGCTGCCCGTCCCGTTACTGGATGGGGGCCACTTGCTGTATTATTTCGTCGAATTTTTGACCGGCCGCCCAGTCTCCGAGCGTATCCAGGAAATCGGCCAGAAGATCGGAATGGGCCTGCTAGGCCTGCTCATGTTTTTCGCCCTTTATAACGACTTGAGCCGGTTTATTGCCGGTTGAGAACCACACCATGCGCGTCCTTCGTCCCAGCCTGCTCGCACTCGCCATATTTGCTAGCCAAGCCCACGCTTTCGAGCCGTTCCAGGTCAAGGATATCCGCGTCGAAGGCATACAGCGCACGGAAGCCGGCACGGTGTTCAGCTATCTCCCGGTCAAGGTGGGCGAAACCCTTACCCCCGAACTGGCCGCCAGTGCCATCAAGGCGCTCTACGCCACCGGCTTCTTCAAGGATGTGCGCCTGGAAACCCAGAACAATG
>CAIXFP010000540.1 GCA_903918705.1 uncultured Pseudomonadota bacterium | reverse complement strand
TCACGCATACGACTTCTGTTCTTTCCGCCGCCCCGGCTTCTTCTTCATGATCACCACGCCCTTGACGCAATCCAGGCCATCTACCGGAATGTTGGGGTAAAGCGGGTTGAGGGGCTTCAGCATCCAGCCCTCCGGGTGCCGCACGATCTGACGGAAGATGTATTCCTCGTTGGCCCAGGCCACCACGTAGGAGCCCTCCTTGGCCAGGCCTTCCGGCTCCACCACGATGATCTCGCCTTCGACGAATTCCGGCGCCATGGAGTCCCCCAGCACCATCAGGGCATAGGGCTCGCCGCTGGCGCAAGCGGAGGTTTCCAGGCCTTCCGGGGTTTCTTCCGCAGGGCGCACGGGAATGGGAAAAGGTTTGCTCATGGCTATTGGCCTCGCATGAAGAATTTATCCAGGTCGGACAGGGTAAGTTGGAACCAGGTGGGACGGCCATGGTTGCACTGGTCGGCACGCAGGGTGCGCTCCATGTCGCGCAACAGGCCGTTCATTTCCGGCACGGAGAGTTTGCGATTCGCCCGCACCGCGCCATGGCAGGCCAGGGTGGCGAGGAGTTCGTTGCGCCGGGCCTGCATCGCACCCGACAAACCGAATTCGTGGATGTCCTTCAGCACCTCCCGGGTCAGGCGCTCGCCGTCGGCATTCGTCAGCATGGCCGGCACGGCGCGCAGCGCCAAATGGGTGGGCGACACCGGCGCCAGTTCGAAGCCCATTTCGCCAAGGGCCGTCCCCGCTTCCTCGGCGGTGGCCATCTCCAGCGCCGTGGCGACGAACACCACCGGGATCAGCAAGGGCTGGCTGGAGACGTTACGGTTATCCCAGGCCGTCTTGATCTGCTCGTAGAGGATGCGCTCGTGGGCCGCGTGCATGTCCACCACGATGAGGCCCTGGGCGTTCTCGGCCAGGATGTAGACGCCGGAGAGCTGGGCCAGGGCGTAGCCAAGGGGATGGACGCTTTGGCCCCCTCCCCCCTGGGGGGAGGGCGGAGGGAGAGGGTAAACCGACCGTTCACCCACCGTAGCCAGACCGACGCTCGCTCCCTCTCCGATGCCCCCCCCAGCCAACCGACTAGGCGAGCCCAAAACGCTCGCCAAGTCTCTGGCCGCCCCGTCCCCTCCCCCGAGGGGGGAGGGGTGCAAGGCCTCGGCCACCATGGCGTAGTAGGGCGCGGGCTCCTGGGTATGCAACGGTTGCTGGGTCCAGGGCTTCTGGCCCCCTCCCCCCACGGAGGAGGGCGGGGGGTGAGGGACTGCGCCAGAATTCAGCGCGGAGGACGAATGAAGCGGAGTTCCCTCTCCCCTGCCCCTCTCCCGGAGGGCGAAGGGTTCCGAGACCATTCCGTCCCCGGTCTCCCGCCCGCCTCCCAGCGCCCGCACCAGCACGTGCAGCACGAACTGGTGGATGCCGCGGCCGTCGCGGAAGCGCACCTCGGTCTTGGCCGGGTGCACGTTCACGTCTACCCCTTCCGGCGGCAGATCGAGGAACAACACGTAGGCGGGATGGCGCTCGTGGTGCAGCACGTCGCGGTAGGCCTCGCGCAGCGCGTGGCTCAACAATTTGTCGCGCACGAAGCGGCCGTTGACGAACAGGTATTGGGCGTCGCGTCCGGAACGGGAATAGGCGGGCAGGCCGGCCAGGCCGTACAGGCGCAGCGGCCCGGCGGCCTCGTCCAGGGTGCGGGCGGCCTGCGCGAATTCCTCGCCGAGGAGGTCCAGCGCCCGTTGTTGCCAGTCCCCCGCCGCCATGCGTCGCGCGACGCGGCCGTTGTGGGCCAGGGTGAAGGCGCAATCCGGATGCGACAAGGCAACGCGGCGCAGGGCTTCGTCGCAGTGGGCGTATTCGGTGGCCGGGCTCTTCAGGAATTTCCGGCGCGCCGGGGTGTTGAAGAACAGGTCGCGCACTTCCACCACCGTGCCGCGGGCCAGGGCGGCGGGTTCCGGGTCGTGCAGGATGCCGTCCAGGGCAACCGCTTTCCAGGCGTGGGCTTCCTCCGCGACCCGGCTGGTGAGGCTGAGGCGGGCCACGGACGCAATACTGGCCAGAGCCTCGCCGCGAAAGCCCAGGCTGGCCACCCGTTCCAGGTCGGATAGGCTCCCGATCTTGCTGGTGGCATGCCGCGTCAGGGCCAGCTTGAGATCGTCCGGGGCGATGCCGGCGCCGTCGTCGCTGATGCGGATCAGCTTGACGCCGCCCTCCTCCAGGTCCAGGCGGATGTCGCGGCTGCCGGCGTCCAGGCTGTTTTCCAGCAACTCCTTGAGGGCGGAGGCGGGGCGTTCCACCACCTCGCCGGCGGCGATCTGGGAAACGAGGAGGTCGGGGAGGAGATGGATTTGGGACATGGCAGGAGTGTAGCGCCGGCGCCTCGCCGGCAAGAGTCGGGCCGGCGAGAGGGTAGCAAAACAGCGGCGCTACAGTTTCGACTCCAGTTCTTCCCACCGTGCCAGCAATTCCAGCAAGGCCTCGTCGATTTCGCCGGAGCGGGCGCTCAACGCGGCCACTTTCACGTGGTCGGCGTGGATGGCGGAGTCGGAGAGTTGCCGGGCCAGGTCGGCCTGTTCGGTTTCCAGGGCAGCGATGCGCTCCGGCAGGGCTTCAAGTTCTTTCTGCTCCTTGTACGAGAGGCCGGATTTCTTCGGCTTGGCCGCGGGAGCGGCGGGCTTGGCCGGAACGATCTTTTCCACCGGCTTGGCCTCCGCCTGGACGCGCGCGCGCCAGCCCAGCCAGTCGCCATAGCCGCCGGGAATCTCCAGCAATCGCCCTTCTCCCGCGAACACGAGGGATTGCGTCACCACGTTGTCCAGGAAGGCGCGGTCGTGGGACACCAGAATCACCGTACCGCCGTAGTCCTGCAGCAGTTGTTCCAGCAGTTCCAGGGTATCGATGTCCAGGTCGTTGGTGGGTTCGTCCAGCACCAGGATGTTGGCGGGCCGCGCGAACAGACGCGCCAGCAGCAGGCGGTTGCGCTCGCCGCCGGAGAGGGCGGAGACCTTGGCACGCGCCCGCTCGGGCGGGAACAGGAACTCCTCCAGGTAGCCGATGACGTGCTTTTTCTGGCCGCCGATGCTGACGTAGTCGGAACCGGGAGAGATGGTGTCGATCAGGGTGGCTTCGTCGTCCAGGGCGTTGCGGAACTGGTCGAAGTAGGCCACTTCCTGGCGGGTGCCGTGCTTGATACGGCCGGCATCCGGCTGGATTTCGCCAAGGATGAGCTTGATCAGGGTGGTCTTGCCGGCGCCGTTGGGGCCGATCAGGCCCAGCTTGTCGCCGCGCAGCACCCGAGTGGTGAAGTCCTTGATCAAGGTGCGGCCGCCATAGCCGTGGGAAACGTTCTCGAACTCGGCGATAAGCTTGCCGGAGCGCTCCCCCGCATCCAGGGCGAAGCCCACCTGGCCCAAGCGCTCGCGCCGCGCCGCCCGTTCCCGCCGCAGCGACTCCAATCGCCGCACGCGGCCTTCGTTGCGGGTGCGCCGCGCCTCAATGCCCTTGCGGATCCACACCTCTTCCTGCTTCCAGAACTTGTCGAACTTGCGGCTCTGGGCCGCTTCCACTTCCAGTTGTTCCGCCTTCTTCGCCTGGTAGGCGGTGAAATTGCCTTGATATTCCCGCAACTGCCCGCGATCAAGCTCAACGATGCGGTTGGCCACCCGGTCCAGGAAGGCACGGTCGTGGGTGATGAACAGGAGGGCGCCGGCGAATTCGGCGAGCATGCCCTCCAGCCACTCGATGGCGTTGAAATCCAGGTGGTTGGTGGGTTCGTCCAGCAGCAGCAGTTCCGGGTCCGACACCAGGGCGCGGGCCAGGGCGGTGCGCTTCTTGTTGCCGCCGGAGAGGGTCTCCACCAGAGCGTCGGCGGGCAGATCGAAGCGGGCGACGGTCTCTTCCACCCGGCTGTTGAGGCGCCAGACGTCGTGCACGTCGAGTTCGTGGGACAGGCGTTCCAGCTCCGCCATGTCCTCCGCGTGGGCTGCCGCATGGTAGGCGGCGAGCAGGCCATGGGCCGGACCGCCACCTGCCGCCACCGCCTCGAACACGGTGTGGCCGGGGGTGAAGGTGGGTTCCTGGGCGACGAAGGCGAGGTGCAGGCCAGGCTTCTTCCAGAGTTCGCCGGCATCCGCCCTGACCTCCCCGGCGATGACCTTGAGCAGGCTGGACTTGCCGGCGCCGTTGCGCCCGATCAGGCCGATGCGTTCACCCCGGTCGATGACCAGGGAGGCGCCGTCCATCAGCGGCCAGTGGCCGTAGGCGAGTTCCAGTTTGTCGAGGATGGCTAAGGGCATGCAGGGGTATCGGCAGGAGAACAGGGGGCGCGATTATCGCCCACGACCAGCCCGACCACACCCAGGACCTACCCTTTGCGAAAACCCGCGCCGCGGGCGCAGGCGCCGGCAGGGTGTTTTCAGCGACCCGAAACCAGACGGACTGGAACGTGGCGACGTCGGCGCCAACACCTCGCTTCCATGCTGTTGCTGATGCGCCAGCTCAGCTCCCGCCGCGAGTACCAGTCGATGACCGCCACCAGGTAGACGAAACCACGCGCCAGCCGGATGCAGGGGATGTCCGTGCTCCATATGCCTGCGGTCGCAGGCTGATCATGGATCCAGCCTTCCGGAGCGATGACCTTCCGATCGCCTCTTACACCACGCCAAGGGACATGATCGGGCTCCAGGTCCGCCTTGGCTGTCTCCGGCTTTCGCCTGCGTGCCCGTTTAGGCTTCTCCATACCTGTCGTCTCTCTCCGGCCAGCGAGGCATTACCCCCGCTTTCGGATATGGCGCCCCTCATCCGAGCGCCAGAGGGACTTCAACCCTCCTGAACAACGCGCTGCTCAGCGCACACTATGAACCTCTCCGACTTCCAACCCAGGCCAGCGTGCTTTCGTTGCCTTATACACGCCGGTCGGCAGCCTCCCCGCCTCCTGGATTGGATCTCCAGCACTGGGCAACAAATCTTCAAGAACATGCCGACCCTGCTACCCCGGGAGTTGATGGCGCCATTTCCGTTGTTCCGGCGCCCATCCAACGGCCTTCCCCGAGTAGGGTACGGTAGCTCTACACACTATAAAAAAGTTTGATAATGCTTGCATCTTCAACCCGACATTTCACTCCACGATCTTGTTGATCGGCAGTTCGATGATGCCGCGCGCTCCGGCCTGGTACAGGTTGGGAATGAGTTCCCGCACGTGCTTCTCTTCCACCACCGTGGACAGTTCCACCCAATCCGGGTCCGCCAGGGTGGAAAGGGTGGGGGTCGCCAGGGCGGGCAGGATGCGCAGCACCGCGTCCAGGCTGGCGCGCGGCACGTTCATCGACAGCAATACCCGGGTGGCGGCGGCGATGGCGCCCTTGAGCAGCATCAACAGCCGGTCGATCTTGCCGCGCTTCCACTCGTCCGCCAGGGCGTCATGGTTGGCGATGAAGCGCGGCGTGCTTTCCAGCACCACATGCAGCACCTTGAGGTTGTTGGCGCGTAGCGACGAGCCGGTTTCCGACACGTCGACGATGGCGTCGGCCAGGATCGGCGGCTTTACTTCCGTGGCGCCCCAGGAGAATTCCACCTCGGCTTCGACGCCATGCTGTGCCAGGAAGCGCCGGGTCATGCCCACGGTTTCCGTGGCAATGCGCTTGCCTTGCAGGTCGGCCACGCTATTGAACGGCGCATCCTCCTTGGCCGCCATCACCCAGCGCACCACGCCGTAGTTGGGCCAGGGGGCGCGCAGATCGGCCAGTTCCGCCACGTCGGCGCCGGTTTCCAGAATCCAGTCGAGGCCGGTGATGGCGCAATCCAGTATGCCCTGGCCAACGTAGCGGGCCATTTCCTGGGGTCGGATCAGGATGCATTCGATTTCCACATCGTCGATGCCGGGATAGTAGGAGCGGCCCGAGATGCGCAGGTCGAAACCGGCACGGACGAAGAGTTTCTGGGTGGTGTCCTGGAGGCTGCCTTTGGGAATACCCAGGCGCAGGGTGCGTGGTTCGGTCATGGTGTTTCCAGACGTGAAGGGGATGGCAACGGTGTAAGCGATAGTGCATCCACGACAGGTTCACAGCGGTGCTTCATCCCGTCGCGGGGTGTGTCGGCCGAGCGAGGAATACCGCTACAACGTCTCAACCCGGCAGGGCGATCTTGCCGTCGCGACTGAACTGGTAGTCGTGGAACACGTGCTCGGCGCTGAGCAGGACGTAGTCGCCGTCCGCCTGCTTCACCGAGGTGTCCTTGAGCCGGTAGGTGTAGTGGCCGCAGGTCCACAGGTCGAAGTCGCGCATGTGGGTGCACAGACAGGTCTTGTCGTACACCTTGAGCTTCTTCTCGCCAGGGTGGGCGGCCGCCTCCCGGTTGTAGGCATCGATGTAGGAACAGTGGCCATTGGCGTCGAGAATATAGCCGAAGGACTCGCAATTGGGATGGGTGCCGGCGCCAATGGCCGGGCTGCTCTTGATCATGCGCATCGGGTAGCCGGTGGGCGAGATGCCGTTGACCTCGATGTCGGACTCGGAAGCCTTGTAATACTCCTGCTTGATGGGGTCGGGCAGGCCGCATTCCTTCGTCACGGTGAAACGGGTGGCCACCTGTACGGCGGCGGAGCCGGCTTCCAGGAAGGCTGTGGCGTCGCTCCCGGTAAAAATGCCGCCTGCCGGAATCAAGGGGATGTCGAGCTGTTCCAGCTTCAGCCAGGCCTGGATCTCGGCCACGATGGTGGCCAGGTCGTATTGCGCCCAGTCCATGCCGAACCCCAAGTGGCCGCCGGCCAGGGGGCCTTCCACCACCACGTAGTCGGGCAGGCGGTTGGTCTTGGCGCTCTTGCGGATGAACAATTGCAGGGCGCGCAGGGACGAGACGATGATGCCCAAGTGGGCGTCGCGGAAGCGGGGGTGATCCTCGATCATGCCGAAGGAACCCAGATGCAGGCCGGCGGCCAGGGTGATGCCGTCGATGCCGGCGTCGAGGGCCGCGGTCAATCTCACCTTGAGCGTCTCCCGGGGCGCGTTCATGGTGAGTTTTTCCATGCAGTTGATGAACACCATGCCGTCGCCGTGCTTGGCGTCCATGGCCCGGCGCACGTGCAACTTGGTGGCTTCCGCCAACTCGCCCAGGTGGAACTTGACCCCGGATTTGTCCTCCAGGTTGGTCACGTTGCCCTTGTACAGCTTGAGCTTGTCCTTGACGTAGCGGGTCTTGAGATGGCGGTCGATGACGGTGGGCACCATCGC